>JARXAU010000009.1 GCA_029865675.1 Rhodoferax sp. | reverse complement strand
GCAGCTCGCGGTGGGTTTTCACGTCCACGGGCTTGGGGTAGGCGGCGGTGTGGCAAAAAGACTGCATGACCAAATCGGCGCTAAAGCCCAGGCAAGCCAGGTCTTTGAGCTCGTCGCGGGTCATGGGGCCGGTGGTGTCTTGCGAGCCCACGGTGGCCATTTTGGGTTCGCAGTAGGTGCCGGGGCGCACGCCCTGCCCTTCGGGCAAACCGACCGCGCGGCCCACCATTTTTTGCGCGAGCGTGAAGCCAGCCTGGGTGCTGATGGGCGCCGTGGGCAGGCGGAAGGCGGTGGACGCAGGCTAGCCCAAAGACTCACGCGCCTTGGCGGTGAGCGAGCGGCCGATGATGAGGTTGATACGGCCACCTGCGCGCACTTCGTCGAGCAGCACATCGCTTTTCAGGGCGAATTTTTCGACCAATTCGCCGTTGCGCAGCAGTTTGCCTTCGTAGGGCAGCACGTCAATGACGTCGCCCATTTCCAGCTTGGTCACATCGACTTCAATCGGCAGAGCGCCGGAGTCTTCTTGCGTGTTGAAGAAAATCGGGGCGATCTTGCCGCCCAGGGTGACGCCGCCAAAGCGCTTGTTGGGCACAAAAGGAATGTCCTGGCCGGTGGCCCAGATCACGCTGTTGGTCGCGGACTTGCGGCTCGAACCGGTGCCCACCACGTCACCCACATAGGCCACCAGATGGCCTTTTTTCTTCAAGTCGTCGATAAATTGCATGGGGCCGCGTTTGCCGTCTTCTTCGGGCTTGAAGGCCGCGCCTTCGCGGGTGTTTTTGAGCATGGCCAGGTAGTGCAGCGGAATGTCCGGGCGGCTCCAGGCGTCGGGCGCGGGGGACAGGTCGTCGGTGTTGGTTTCGCCGGGCACCTTGAACACGGTCACGGTGATGGTGTGCGGCACTTCGGGGCGGCTGGTGAACCACTCGGCGTCAGCCCAGCTTTGGATCACTTCTTTGGCATGCGCGTTACCGGCCTTGGCTTTGACTTCCACGTCGTGGAAAAAGTCAAACATCAGCAGCGTCTTTTTGAGCGCAGCGGCGGCCACAGCGGCCACTTCGGCGTCGTCAAGCAAATCAATCAGCGGCTTGACGTTGTAGCCGCCCACCATGGTGCCCAGCAGCTCGGTGGCTTTGGACTTGGACACCAAAGCGACAGCCAAATCGCCGTGTGCCACAGCGGCCAAGAAGGAGGCTTTGACCTTGGCAGCGTCGTCCACGCCTGGGGGCACGCGGTGGGTCAGCATGTCGAGCAAAAAGGCTTCGTCGCCTGCAGACGGGGCTTTGATCAGCTCGATCAGTTCGGCGGTTTGCTTGGCGTCCAAGGGCAGCGGGGGGATACCCAGCGCGGCGCGCTCGGCAACATGGGCTCGGTAGGCGTTCAACATGGTGTTTTCTCCTTATTCAATCAAACAAAACAATGCTGCAACTCGGCAGGAAGAGCTTGGCCGGTGCGGTGCGCGCGCTCCAGCACCTGCCAAAAATAACGGTAACTCGCCCGGTCGTGTAATGTGCCATCGACCGCAATCGGCGCCCATTCGGCCTGGGACGCCGCCTGCACAATGCGTGCCGCCAGGTCCACCTCAGACGCCAGCGGCGCAAAGCCGCGCAGGATGGGGCGAATCTGGTCGGGGTGGATGCTCCACATCCGGGTAAATCCCAGCGCCGTAGCGGCGTAACGCGCGGCGCGCTCCACCGCTGCCGCATCCCTCAACTCGGTGACCACGCAATGCGACGGTACCTTGCCGTGGGCGTGACAGGCGCTGGCAATTTCCAGCTTGGCCCGGCGCACCAAGGGGTGGTGAAACTGGTCCAAGGTGTATTGGTCCTGTTCAGTGCGCAAACCCATGGCCGAGCCAGGAATGGCGCCGCTGTGCGCCGACACAAAGTCCATCAACCCAAAACTCAGCGACTCCACTCGCGGGTGTGCCGCAATCGCAAACGCCTGCTGCACCGCCGCCGGGGACTCGATCAGCACATGCAGCGGCACCTGGGTGTTGCCCGCTGCGGCGTCAATCGTCTGCAAGGCCTGCTCGACATCATCCACCGACTCCACCTTGGGAACCATGAGGTAACTCAATGCAGCGGCGGCACCGCCCACGATGACGGCTATATCAGACGCGAACGACGAATGGTCCACCGCATGCACCCGTGCGCCCACACGCGGCAGAGGTACCCGCACACCGCCGCCCGCCGTAGTCGGCAAAACGTTCAACAACTCGCAAATGGTGTGGGCTTGCTCCACCTCGCCACCGGTCGGGGCGCCGTCTTCACAGTCCAGGGTGACGTCAAACACGCAAGCGCCAAACTCTTCGATCAGTTCGGCTTGCAAAAGCAAACTTTTGCGCATGCGCGCCGGTGCGCCGCTGTAGTGGTCGCAAACCGGCAACACCCCGGTGCGCGCCTGGGCACCTAAGAGAATGTTGCGGGGGTGTTGCATTGCGCGCTAGCGCCCGCCCACGCACCCTAGCGGTGCGCGGGCTGGGGCGCGATCAGAGCAGGTGGGCGACGCCCGCTTGTTCGTCTTGCAGCTCTTTGAGGGTTTTGTTGATGCATTCCTGGCTGAATGCGTCCACAGGCAAACCGTCCACCACCGTGTATTCGCCGCCTTCGCAGGTCACGGCAAAGCCAAACATGGTGTCTGCGGGAATGCCGTATTGGCCGTCCGACGGCACGCCCATGGTCACCCACTTGCCGTTCGTTCCCAGCGCCCAGTCGCGCATGTGGTCAATGGCGGCGTTGGCAGCAGATGCGGCAGACGACACGCCGCGTGCGGCAATGATGGCCGCGCCGCGCTTGCCTACGGTGGGCAAGAAGGTGTTGGCGTTCCAGTCGTGGTCGTTGATCAAGTCCTTGACGCTTTCGCCGTGCACCGTGGCAAAGCGGTAGTCGGCGTACATGGTGGGCGAGTGGTTGCCCCAGACCGCCAGTTTTTCGATGTCAGCCACGGCTTTGCCGGTTTTGGCGGCCAACTGGCTCAGGGCGCGGTTGTGGTCCAGGCGCAGCATGGCGGTGAAGTTTTTGCGCGGCAGATCGGGCGCGCTCTTCATGGCGATGTAAGCATTGGTGTTGGCGGGGTTGCCCACCACTAGCACACGCACGTCGCGGCTGGCCACGGCGTTCAAGGCCTTGCCTTGGGCGGTAAAGATTTCGGCGTTGACGGCGAGCAACTCAGCGCGCTCCATGCCGGGGCCACGGGGGCGCGAACCGATCAACAAGGCGTAATCCACGTCTTTGAACGCGGTCATCGGGTCGCCGTGCGCTTCCATGCCGACGAGCAAGGGGAACGCGCAATCCTGCAGCTCCATCATCACGCCTTGCAATGCTTGCTGGGGCTTCTCGAACGGAACTTCGAGCAAGCTCAGCACCACGGGCTGGTCTTTGCCTAGCATTTCGCCCGAGGCGATGCGAAACAATACGGCGTATCCGATTTGACCTGCTGCGCCGGTAACGGCAACGCGAACGGGCTTCTTGCTCATAAAAAAACTCCAGGAAGTGTGGTGAAAGCGTGAACTGCTGGGCGCATGTCGCAGGCGCTCGGCTGTCGCAGAACGGCTGCGAGTTTACCCTCGATTTTCTGAAAAGGTGAACTTGTCTTATGTCTTATATAAGATATGATTGAGTTTCACTTCCGACGAATTTCGCGCTGACGAACACCTTCCTTATGGCGGCCTCGACCCACTTTGCAAGCGACCAAAGCGCCTCGAAAGCCGTAACTGATGCTGATCTGGCCGAGCCTGCGGCATCCGCTGCATCTTCCGCCGCTACACCAGCGTTCAGCCCGCTCTACCAGCAGATTAAATCCCTTTTGTTGCAAAGCTTGGAAGCGGGAGAGTGGAAGTCCGGGGCCGCCATACCGAGTGAACAAGAACTGGCCGCGCGGTTCAAGGTCAGCCAAGGCACGGTGCGCAAAGCCATTGACGAACTGTCCACCGACAACCTGCTGGTGCGCCGCCAAGGCAAAGGAACTTTCGTCGCCACCCACGCCGAACAGCATGTGCAATACCGGTTTCTCAAACTGGTGCCAGACACGGGTGACGCCAACAGCGAAGGCCCGGCGCAGCGGCAAATCATCGATTGCAAGCGCGCCCGCGCCTCCGCTGAGGTGGCCCGAGGACTGGGGCTTCGTGCGGGCGACGCAGTTCTGCAAATACGCCGCGTGCTGTCTTTTGGCGAGATTCCGACCATTTTGGAAGACATCTGGTTGCCCGGCGCAGCGTTCAAAGGCCTGACCGCCGAGCGCCTGCGCAACGACGACGGCCCGATGTACGCCATGTTTGAGCGCGAGTTTGGCGTGCGCATGGTGCGTGCCGGTGAAAAAATACGCGCGGTGCTGCCCGACGCGGCGCAAATGGAGCTTCTGGGGGTGAGTGCGACCACGCCGCTGCTGAGCGTGGAGCGCATCGCCTGCACCTACAACGATGTGCCCATGGAAATGCGCCAGTGCATTTATGTCACCACCACCCACCATTACCGCAATGAACTTCACTGACATTCCAAACGCCGCATGCCTGGGCTGCAAGGACAGTGTCAGAATGGTGCAGTGCAATAGAATTTGCACCGCAAAACGCCAGAATTACAAACCGGTTACACCTTAGAAAGCACCAGCCCATGTCTGCGCCCTCCTCCAGCACCCGGCCCAAGCGGCCCGAATTCCGCAACATCAATGCCTTCAAAGATCTGCCCAGCTACCGGCTGCCGGTGGCGGGCATTGTGTCCATCTTGCACCGCGTGAGCGGCGCTTTGATGTTTTTGCTGATGCCCTTCATCATCTGGATGTTTGACACCTCCATTTCTTCGGAAATTTCTTTTGCGCGCTTCACCAGCGTTTTCACTATTGGCGCAGGCTTTGTGCCGGGCTGGTTCGTCAAACTGGTGGCGCTGTCCATCATCTGGGCGTTTTTGCATCACCTGATCGCGGGCCTGCGTCACCTGTGGATGGATGCGCGCCACGCGGTGACCAAAGAATTTGGCAAATCCTCGGCCATCTTCACGCTGGTGCTCAGCGTGGGCCTCACCCTGGTGCTGGGCGCCAAACTGTTTGGTGTGTACTAGTCCTCTGCGTCGCGCTCCTACACGCT
>JARXAU010000004.1 GCA_029865675.1 Rhodoferax sp. | reverse complement strand
GGCTTCCACGCGGCTCCAGCGCTCAGCAAAGTAGTCGGCCAGCGCCTCGCTGCCACCTTCTAAGTCGCCAATGGCGGTCAAAAACGCCACTGGGTCGCCGTCGGCCCGAAAAATGACTGAATTGACCATGCCGCGCAAATGCGTGCGGCTCAGGTCTTTGTATTGCTTCTCTATGACCACCGCGCGGGCAAACTGCTCGGGTGTGACCAGCAAGTTGATGACCGATTCTTTGGAGTCGTCGTACTCGCGCATGACCGCCAAGATGTCTTTGGGGGGGAGCTGCTCCAGCACTACCAGCAAGGCGCCGTCGCCCTCGGCGTCGGCCAGTTCCACCAGGGCGGACTCGGCGCCCACGATGTCGCCAGCGGCAATAAGGCTTTGGGTTTTGGCAATCAGGGCGAGGTGGTTCATGGCGGGGTCCTTGGTATTTGCGTGGGGCGGGAGTCAGTCTTTGCGGTCAAAGCCTTGTTCCACCATCCAGTCCTGGCCCGCTTCTTCGCGGGCGCGGGCGTCTTTTTCCTCTTCGTCTTCGCCGTCATGGCCGCCGCCCTCGTCCTTCTCGCCGTCCTCATCGTCGTCTTCGCTGTGGTCTTTGGCACTGGCGCGCTCGGGCTTGGCAAACAGATATTCCAGGCCTGCGGCCACGGTCAGCAGCCACTCGCCCATGGGTTCTTTGCACAACTCGTCGGCCAGTTGCTGCGCCCAGGGTTCGAGCGTGATGGCATCGCTCAAAGTGTCCCAGGCGGGAAATTCGTCGGATTCCAGGCTGAGCACATGCTCGATGAGCGCCGGGTTTTTGAAGCGAAAACCCTGGTGGAACACCACGGACACCATTTCTGGGCTGAGTTCCATCATCTGGCGCAAAAAGGGCAGCTCTTTGCGCCGTGCGGCCAGGCGCTGGCGCAGCACGTTTTTGCCTTCGGAGTCGAAGCTCATGTCGTCGATCTCAGAGGCGTAGGCCGAGCGCAGCTGGCCAAAAAAGGAGGAGGTTCGCATGGGTAGGTCTCGTCTCAAGGTGTTTCAGTGATTCGGGACAGGTAGTTGCCCCAGATGCCCTGCGCAGTTTGCAGCGGGTCGTCGAGCAGGTTGCGTCGGCGGTTGTCGTCATAGGCTTGGCGTTTGTCGTCGTTTGACAGCACTTCGTAGGCTTCTTGGACTGACCGAAAGCGTGCCGGTGCGTCGGGGCTGGCGTTGCGGTCCGGGTGGTAGTGGGCGGCCAGGCGCCGAAACGCGGTTTTGATGTCGGCGGTGCTGGCACTGCTGGGCACGCCAAGTGCGCTGTAGAAGTCCGTCATAGCCCGCTATTGTCGCCGCCTTTACACGCCTGCGCGCCGTGCGCGCCCTGGGGCGTGTCAGCAAGGGAACTTGTGATTAAATTGACTTTGTCGGTAGTTCACCATTCGGGTGCCGCAAGCCAAAAGCAGTCGACCCAAGGTTTGGGTTTGCGTTTCAACCCTTTGTCTAAGCGCCCAAAGTCCCCTTTTTTTTGAAAGACACCCGCCAATGAACCGTGTTCTCGCCCACACCGGCGCTCGCTTTCCCATTGTCCAGGCTCCCATGGGCTGGATTGCTCGCAGCACCCTGGCGAGCGCAGTGTCGCGCGCCGGCGGCTTAGGCATTATTGAAACCTCCTCGGGCGAGACCGAAAACTGCAAGCGCGAAATCCGCACCATGGTGGCCAGCGGCCTGCCGTTTGGCGTGAACCTGCCCATCCGTTTTTTGAAAGACGACGCCATGCTGCGCTTTGTCTGCGAATCGGGCATCCGCTTCGTGACCACGTCCGCAGGCAGCCCGGCCAAGTTCATCGCACCGCTCAAAGCCGCAGGCATCGTGGTCTACCACGCAGTCCCAACCTTGGACACCGCCCTGAAATGCGTGGATGCAGGGGTGGACGGTTTAGTGGTCGAAGGCGGGGAGGGCGGTGGCTTTAAAAACCCGGAAGAGGTGAGCACCCTGGTGCTGCTGCAAGCCATTCGCGAACGGGTGGAGGTGCCGTTGATTGCGGCGGGTGGCATCGTAGACGGGCGCGGCATGGCCGCCGCATTTGCGCTGGGTGCCGAGGCCATCCAGATGGGCACCCGCTTTGTCTCAAGCATCGAGAGCCCGGTGCACGCGCACTACAAGCAGGCCATTGTGGACGCCCAAATCACCGGCACCTGGATGCTCAATACCAAGTCCAGCCCCTGCATTCGCGCGCTGAAAACGGAATTCACCCAAAAAATTCACGAGGCCGGGCTGATGGGGCCGGACAGCTTTAATGGCATCCAGGGCGTCTACTTTGGTGGCGACATGAACGCCGCACCCGCGCTGGCGGGCGAATCTGCCGGGCTGATTCACAGCGTGGAGTCGGTGGAGAAAATCATTAGCGACACCGTGGCCCAGTTCCAAGCGATTGCGGCGCGCATGGGCCAGATGGCCCAGGGCGCGCATTTTGGCTGACGGACTGTCGATTTAAAACTGCACCAGCGCCGCAGGCTTGCGCGGCTCCAGTGTCACCTGGCTGGGGCGGTAGGACACCACAATCACTTTTTGAAACTCGGGCGGAAAGGCCACCTTGAGTGCAGCAATGGCCTTGCTGCTGCGCAGCTCGGCGCGCACTTCGGTGGGTTCTTCGTGCGCCGCACGGCTGGGGTCGGCCAGGCTTTGCATCAAGCGCATGCGCAGCAGTTGCTGCACCTCGGCGGGCTTGGGCCAGGCCCACACGGCGTGGCCCAGGGGCTTGTCTTGCGCACCGCGCAGCGCGATGCCCGATTGCCATCGCGTCTGCGCCGCCACCACCACCCGCGCGAACTCTTCAGCGGGCATGGACGCGTGGGCCGCCAAAAAGTCCACCACAGGCTGCTGCGGCGCCAGCGTGCGGTGCAGCAGCTCGCCGTAGCCCACATACAGCGTTACCACCAGGTGCGTGGGCTCGCGCAGCACCAGGGTGGCGCGGTTGTCGGTGGACTCGTGGGCGCTGGCGCACAAGGCCAGGGAGGCCAGCGCTATGGCGCAGACCGCGCGCAGCATCACTTGGCCCGGCAGTAGGTTTGGTTGGAGGTAACCGTACCGCTGGTTTTGAACATAAAGTCCCAGCACACGTTGCTGGTGCGTTTGTACAAAATCTGGTAGCTCGTGCTGTTTTTGGTCCACGAGAGTGTGGATGTACCACCGATGGCCAGCTTCTCAGCGCTGGTATCGAGCACCATGCCCGACACGCCAGATCCGCCGGCGCTGCCCAAGTTCGCGCCACCGTCGTGCAGCACGGAATACTTGTCACCGGCCTGGCGGGCGATGTCTTCCACGGGCGTGCCTTTAAAGCACGATAGGACATACGGCGCAACATCGGTCACGTGGTAGGCGTAGCCGGTGGGTGCGTTCGGGTGGGTCAGGTCGTTGCCACCACAAACGCTGTCGCGCGTCGCCGTGGTGCCGTCGGGGTTGTAGTAGCCAAAGATCGCAAATCCATCCAGCGCCCAGCCAATGGGGTTGGTGTCCCAAAACTTCGGATCCGACTGGGTTTTCTCCGCCATCATGCAAACCGGTGCTGCGTGGTAGTGGTAGTCGTCGGCTTTGCCGGCGTGGCCATTGCAGGTGTCGAGTTCGCCCAAGGCTTTGGTATCGCCGTTTTGGCAACCGCCTTGTTTGCAGGCGTTGAAGATGGGGATGCCGTTCACGGCCACGCCGATGGGGCCGTCTTCGGCTGTGGTGGTAGTGGCCGCAATGGCGGGCACCAGCGGAATTTTCCACGCATTGGCACCGGTGAAAGTCTGCGCGACGGGCACTTGCAAAATCGTTTGGGTAATGCCCGTCATCATCGGGTTGGCGGTTTGGATGCCGGGTGTGTTGAAGTAGGCGTTGGCGGTGTCGCTTCCGTAGCCACAGCTGATGCTCAGACCGTTGCTGGCCGCATAGCTGCCCAAAGACTTTTGCATTTGCTTGCAGTTGATGGTGGCCTGGGTGCGGGTGTAACTTAGGGTGACGGACGCGCTACCCAAGCTAACGGTGGACAAGGCGTTGACCAGCACCGAACCGGTGACCGCGCTTGCACTCGACGGCAGCGTGGGATTACTTGACAAGGCGTAAACGGTAAAGGTGTAGTCCTTGGTACCCGCACTCGACGAGCAAGGCGGCGCGTAGGCCAGACCGCCGCCGTCGTCGCTAAAGCCATAAGTGCCACCGGCCGTGGCGCCCTGCGCTACTGCGGTAGTGCCTGCGGGAATGTTGTACAGCAGCCAGTTGTATTTGACGGTTCCGGGGCCAGGGATGGTGCTCATCACCACCGCAAAGTTGGTCGTACCAGCAGGTGCGTTGGTCCACGCCAGCGCGGGGGACACGCTAGAGCCGTCGCAGGTATAGGTCACCGGGAGTGCCCCACTGGTCTGGCCGGCCACGCCGGTCAGAGACAGTGTGCCGCCCGTTGACACCGCTGCGGGCGTGGTGGTCACCGAGGACGAAGCGGCCCCGGACCCGATGGCGTTGGTGGCCGCCACGGTGCAGGTGTAGGTGCTGCCATTGGTCAGACCGCTGACCACGACCGGGCTCGCCGCACCAGTGCCCGCTTTGGTGGCGCCCGCGCCCGTGCAAGTGGCGCTGTATGCCGTGATGGCGGACCCTCCGTTGGAGCTGGGCGCGCTAAATGCGATGCTGGCGCTACCGTCTGAGGCTGTAGCGACCACGGAAGTGGGTGCGCCAGGCACGCTGGCGTTGGGGCTGGTGTTGCCTGAGCCGCCGCCGCCGCACGCTATGAGCAGCGCGCTGAGCAAAAAAGTGACGCTTGGTTTGTAAAGTTGGTGCATACACATTCCTTGAAAGGTCGAAAGGTCGAAAGGTCGAAGTGGAGAAAGGGAAAAAAGGATGAGGGGGCGTTAAAAGAGACCAAATTTGCGCGGAATCAGACGCGTTGAAGAAGCCAGTAGCAAGCCACTGTGGCGGCCACGGCCGAGAGGCCGCGCTGCCATTGCAGGTGGCGCGCCTGGGGCGCCAAGCGCTGCAAGCCCCGCACCAGCGCGAACAAGACTGCTGCAACCACGGCTTGCCCCGCCTCTACTCCCAGGTTAAAGCCCACAATGCCCAGCACCGGGTAGCTTTGGATTAGCGCCGAGGCGCCTTCGGCAGACGATTGCAGTGCAGACGCAAAGCCCAGGCCGTGGATCAGCCCCAGCGCCATCACCAAGGCAAGCTCCCAGCGCAGACGCATGCGCACGCCCAGCAAGTGCAGGCAGGCCACCAGCGCAATCGAGGCGGCAATCGCGGGCTCGACCAAGGCGGATGGGGCCTGCACCCAGCCCAGGCTGGCCAGCCCAAAAGTGAGCCCATGGGACAGGGTAAAGCCGGTGAGCAGCGTCGCCCAGCGCCGCAGCGTGATGCCAGTCGCCAGCAGGGCCACCAAAAACAGCAGGTGGTCCCAGCCTTCCATGATGTGCACGAAACCCTCGTGCACAAACGCAGCCAAACGCTGCCACCAGGGCGCAAAAAACACGAATTGCGGCTTGGCCGACGACAGCATGCCCACTTCTTTGGAGCCTGGCTGGCCGTCCTGGGTGCGGGTGGCGCGCAGGGTGATCACTTCTTGCGCTTGCACCAAGTCCATCTGCACTTCCAGGGTGTGGGGCGGCTGGGCAAATTCAGCCACCGCCATGGCAAGCACATGGTCCGGGTCGTCGTGGGCAGAGGGCAGAACCAGCACCTCCTTCCACTGCGCGCGCTCTTGGCCGTCGCGCAGCACCACTGCTTGCTCGAACTGCGCCGCCGTTTCCTGCGGCCCCTTGGACGCCGTGGACGCTGCGGACAGCCCTGGAAAATCCACTCTGGACAAGGAGGCAACAAAGTACACCCGCTGCCCAACCATGTTGAGCGTGCCTTGACCGGCCGGCATGGGGTGGGCCTGCGCCACCCCCACCCCCACTCCCACCAAGCCGCCCAGCGTTATGGCGATGGCCCAAAGGCGCAGGCAAATACGGCTGCTCAGCATGCTCATTTACTCCCCTTGGTGCAGCGCTGAATAAAGGGGTAGGTGCTGGTGATGTAGTAGTGGTAGGTGCCGTTGGGGAACTCTGGCGTCACGCCGGTGCGGCCATTGCACTCGTCCAAGTCGCCCAGGCCCGCCACGTACTCCCAGTCCACCACGAACATTCCCAGGGGGAAATAGGTGCTTGAGGGCTGGGTGCGCACGCCGGTGGTCTTGAGCCGGTAGCTGCCTTTCATGCTCTTGAGGGCCGACGTTGCGTCGTTGGCAGTGGCGTAGCCTTTGTCTGCGTAGATCGGGAAGCCATCCATGGCCCATCCCACCAGCGTCATGGAGTTGGCACTGTTGGTATTGAGCTTGGGAATGAGCAAATTGGGCATGCCGTGGTAGTGGTACTCGCCGTTGGGTTGTACGTGGGCGTTGCTGGTGTCGGCTCCAAAGTCCCACCAGGTGCTGGCCGTCACCGAGGGGTCTTGCAACACCTCCATGGTCACGGCGCCCGAGGTGCCGGCGTAGTCGCATCCATCGCGTACCGAGGTGGCGGCGGTGGTGCACTTGCCCGCAGTTCCGGGCTCCAATTTGACGCTGTTGAGCAAGTAGCCTGGTATTTGCAGCGTGGTGGCAGAGGCGGCGAGCGAGGGATTTACGGGAAAGGTTTTGGAAATCGTTTGCGCTGAGAGCCGGCTTGCGAATTTGCCATCGGTCGTGGCATGGTTGGGTACGGCGTTGCCGGCCAGCGTGCGCGTCCCTGCGCAGGCCCAGTTGGACAGGTAGTTCAGGCTTTCGCTCATCGTCGAACTTGAGCCCAGCATGGCATAAGACAGCAGCTGCGAGCCGCTGTAGGCCAGGGCGCAGCCCACGCCCGAGGTGCCACCGCTGGTGTTGGAGCCCAGGTTCACGCTCGGGCTTCGGCTTACGCCGCTGCTGACCGTCAAGCTGGGGGATGTGCCCGCTGCCCCAGGGTTGCCTACGGTATCGGTATAAGCGCCCACTGGAACGGTGATGCTTGCCGCGCCGTTGGTATTGCCAGCAGTGAAGGTCGCAGTGCGTGTCAGGCCATCGCCTGCAATCGCCCCCAAACTACCGCCGCTGACCACCACCGAACCTGTGCTGCCGTTCCACGTAAAGCTGCTGCTCGGGTCTTCACTAAAGGTAAAAGTGATGGCACTGCTGGCACCGGGTACCAACGTTGCGCTGTCGCTTTGGATGGCCACCGTCGGCGCAATCGTGTCCACCGCCAGGCTGGGGGATGCGCCCGCAGCGCCTGCGTTTCCTGCCGCATCGGTATAGCTGCCTGCTGCCACCGTGATGCTCGCCGTGCCATTGCCACTGCCCGCTGTAAAGGTTGCGGTGTAGACCTTGGGGTCGGCGGACGATGCCGCCAGGCCTGACAAGGCTCCACCGGAGGTGCGGATGTCAGATGCGGTGAAGCCGCTAGGTGCTTCACTGAATGAAAACGTAATCGTTGTCGTCGCACCGCCTTTGAGTGTGCTGACGCTCGAGCCGATGTTGAGCGTGGGTGGCGTGGTGTCACTCGCGCTGTCGCCCCCACTGCCCCCGCCGCAGGCGACTAAGCCTGCCCCCCCCAAGATGAAGGCAACTAAAAGCGCCGCTGGAAATTTGGTAGTTTGCATTGCTAGACCCTCGTAGTTGAACAATTATTGTTATATTAACAATAAAACATTATTTTTTTTAAAAATTTGATTTTATTTAAAATTTTTTTTGAGCTTGAGAGTCCGTGTTCAGGGAGGCTTGGGTGCTTGATGTGCGTGCGGCGGTAGCCTGCAATCGCGAAGCTTCCCATGGCCTCGGGCCGCCATAAGCGACGCTGCACAGCCACGCTGTACAGCCATGCGTGCCAGCAAGCCGGCACTTCAAGGGCTTGCAGATTGCGGGCACACGCAGGAGGCTGCCCAGGTGGCTACAGGGAGAGGGAGAGGCGCAGGCCCGGTGCGCGGGTGGCTCCGGGGTAAAGTGATGCC
>JARXAU010000212.1 GCA_029865675.1 Rhodoferax sp. | reverse complement strand
TGGTTGAAAGGACGCAAGGCTTGGCGCAAGGCCGCACCTGGGCGTGGGACTTGCGGCGATGGCGCAAGCGCAGGTCAGCGGCGAGCCGCTGAAATCCCTGGAAATGCTGCTCAAAAAAATATTGTTTACCATCGCCACGTGTAAGATTTGTGAGGCCTGAACGGCTGCATGCCAAGCGCACACCATGCCTGCACCTTCGGCACGTTCAATCCGGCTTATTTTCCTAGGTGCTTACGGAGATTTCTATGCGTTTTCGCGAAACAAAATTGCTATTGCTTACCGCAGGGTTTGTTCTTCTTTCCGCCTGTGGCGGCGGTGAAAATGGGGGTGGGGATAGCTATCTTTCCGGCAGTGTTATAGACGGCTACATCAGCGGTGCAATTGTCTGCATTGATAACAACGCCAATGGCAAGTGTGACGTCAATGAGCCGCAGACCCTCACAGACGCATCGGGCGCCTACAAGCTCAGCACCAAGGGGCTTAGCACCGCAGGCCTCAACATCGTCGCTGACATTCCAGATACGGCTAAAGATTCGGGTGACGACGGCAAAACGCTAGCGCAAGCAGGCAAATCGGCTTACACCATGGCGAGCTCTGCTGACCGGGCAGCGGTTATTACGCCATTCACGACCTTGGTGATCAGTAAATCCCAAAGTGAAAAACTGAGCTTTACCGAGGCCAAGCTGCAAGTCATGGTTTCACTGGGATTGCCCGTTGAGACCAATATTCAAGAGGACCACATCAAGGCGGGCAATGGTGTCGTCTCTTCAATTGCCCGACAAATTGGCCGCCAGCTTCAAATTGCGCAATCCGCACAGGCAAGCAACTCCAACGACCGGCTCAAGGCCATTAATGACTTCTTCAATACCAAGCGCAATGGTTTTGGAACGCTAGTGAGCAGCGGTACTGCGCTTAGCAACGTTCCTGCAAGTATCAGCACTGTGGCCGACAGCAGCCTCATGCTTTACAAAATGCCGAGTGCTAAATCTGGCGACTTGATTACCGCTTCGGCCATGGTATTCACACCAAAGGGTGTTTCGCCACCAGCGAGTGGCTGGCCCATGGTGGTCTTCGCCCACGGCACCAGCGGAGTAGCCAGCAAATGCGCGCCAAGCACCATCATGCAAGGGGGTGGTGGCTACAGCTATGACACTCTGATAGCGGTTCTCATTAACAACGGACTTGTGGTGGTTGCCCCTGATTACGAAGGGCGTGGCCCTGGTATCGCGGACAGCCACCCCTATTTGCATTTGTCCAGTGCGGGATATTCCATGGCATTGGCCGCCGTTGCCGCGAAAACCACGTTGGGAACCAAGCTCGCGGGGAGCTGGGCGATGATGGGGCATTCTCAAGGCGGACACGCTGCCTTAGCGGCCGCCCAATATTCCGGCTTGGCGTCCCAAATCGACAATACTTTGCGCTACAAAGGTGCTATCGCCATCGCGCCTGCATCCAATCTTTCATTGGCATTGAGTTCTATGCTGGATCTGATTTCAAAGACGACCGATCCAACTCAGTTTTCAACCGCATATGCGACGCTGGAGACGCTGAATTTTTATTCTTCCTACATTACCAAAGGGTCGGACGCCACCCTCGAACCCTTGCCGGTAGACACCGTGTTTGGCACGCGCCTGAAGGATTTGCACAAGGCATCCGCTGGCGAGTGTGGCGCCGCATACTTCACGGCCATCAGAAAGGATGTCGCTGCGTATTCACTTACCTCACAAGCCACGCCGGCGAAGTATCCCGGTGTCATTGCCGATGAATTTAACAAGCCCTATGTGCAGCGGATGCTGGGCGCACTTGAACCGGGGACTGTTTATTTGTCTGGAAACACACTCATTGTTCAAGGTGAGGCAGACACCACCGTCTTACCCGCGACGACGGCCAAATTGACGCAGTTAATGAAAACAAATAACAGTGTAGTGACGCTCAAAACCTACAGCGGGGCTGGCCATACAACGGTGCTGGCGGTACCACAGGCGCAAGCCGATATGGCTGCGCACCTGGCTACTATTTTTACGCGTTAACGCGCGCCATCTGTCCGTATGACCGCCAGACGCGGTCGCGGGGCTAACCCTGTTTTTGGCACGCGCTGGGTTGTCTGATCCAATTGCGCGGTTACAAACCGCATGTCACAGGCGAACACCTCACTGTACTAAGCCCCCAGAAGCGACTTGGCTCGCATGAGAAGCGGACAACGCACCTGGGTTACCGCTTACCCTGCCGTTCGGACATTCATTCTTGATTTTTTTTGGAAACGCAAGCTAGGCGTCACATCTCGGGGCCAATAGCTAAGTAGCACCCGGACCATAAAAAAAGCCCTCCAAAGAGGGCTTTTTTTTGCGAAGACCGGGGGATTAACCGCCCTTCTTGGCCCGCTTGCCGGGGTTCTTTTTGCTGCGGGTGGACACGCCGCGCTCCAGGCTTACTTTTTGGCCGCGGCCTGCGCTGCCCAGGGTCATGCCGGGCAAGGGCTTGGGTGCGGGGGTGGCTTTGCGGTCGGCTTCGGTAACGATGGAATTGCCCATGAGATCTTTCCTAGAGGTGTAAATGTGAAACCGCGTATTTAAACACTTTTTTGCCGCGTTTCGCCCGTGCTCAGCTGCGCAGCGCCCTTTTAAGATCGACGCCGAGTTCGGGCTTGTGGGCAAAGGGGTCGGTGGGGTTGCGCGACATCAAGATGTCTTCCATGCGCACTTGCACCGATGCAATCGACTTGGGGTGGCTGTAGATGTAGAACTGGTTTGCGGCCATGGCGTCAAACACCATTTGGGCCACGTCGGCGGCGCTGACCTTGCCGCTGCCCACGGCCTTGTCGCTCATGGCTTGGCCAATGAGCTGGCTCTTGGTGGGTTTGGCGCCCGTGGCCTTGTGCGCGTCGGGGCGGTTGCGGTGGCTTTGGCTGATGCCGGTGGGCACAAAGAACGGGCAGAGCACGCTGGCGCTGATTTGCTCGGTGACCAGGGCCAGGTCTTGGTACAAGGTCTCGCTCATGCTGACCACCGCGTGCTTGCTCACGTTGTAGACGCCCATATTGGGCGCGTTGAGCAAGCCGGCCATGCTGGCGGTGTTGACGATGTGGCCCTGGAAGGCCGGGTCTTGGGCCGCAGCGGCCAGCATCATGGGGGTGAAGACGCGGATGCCGTGGGCGACACCCATGAGGTTGACGCCAATCACCCATTCCCAGTCCTGCAAGGTGTTTTCCCAAATCAGGCCGCCGGAGCCCACACCCGCGTTGTTGAACACAAAGTGCGGGGCGCCAAAGCGCGCCAGGGTGGCCGCACCCAAGGCTTCCACCTGGTCGGCCTTGGACACGTCCACGCGCATGGCCAGCACTGGGGCGCCAGCGGCGGTCATCTCGGCGACGGCGCGGTCCAGCGCGTCTTGCTGCACGTCGGCCAGCACCAGGTTCATGCCCAGTTTGGCGCCAATGCGGGCGCACTCCAGGCCAAAGCCCGATCCGGCGCCGGTCAGGACAGCGGTTTTGTTTTTGAAGTCAGAAATCATGGAAAGGTCTCGTCAAAAGAAAAGTAAGGGGAGCAAGAAATCTCAGGCCTGGGCCGCGCGCAGCACAAAGCCAATGCGCGGAAAGTGCACATGCACCACGCCCGCACGCGGGTCCTCTCGGCGCAGGGTGTAGCGGGTGCGGGTGGCGGCCAGCAGCACGCCTTCGGTGGGTTCTTGGCCAAAAGCTTCGGCGCCAATGGTGACTTTGCTGCCCAAGGGAATGCCGTGTTCGTCTTGGAACGCGGTGTCGGGGGCCAGCGCCAGCGGCGTGCTGGCGGCGCATTCTGCGATGGCCTGGGCAGCGCTGAACTTTTCTACCGGCCCATGGCCAATGGCCGCCACGCGGTCCATCCAGGCCAGCACAGATGGGGTCGTTTGCAAGATATCGGCCATCACCCGCACGCGGGTGCGGGTAAACCACAGCGGGTGGTAGGCCGCAAAGTCGGCCACGCAGGGGACGCTGCCGAGCAAAAAGTCCTGCTGGTCCAGCATGTGGGCCAGGCGGCGCAAATACGACTTGTAGGCCGCAGTGGCGTCGCCGGGGCGGCTGCGCGTCAGGCCAACCGACATGGCGGCCCGGTCGGCAGAAAAGGCCTTGGCCACTTCGGGCGGGGCGTCGGCAAACATGGCGGCTGCGCCCTTGGGGCTGAGGTTGTAGGCCATGGCGGCCCAAAACAAGGTGGTGTCTGCCCACTGCGCCAGCACCCGTGCCACGCCTTTGGTTGCCTCGGGGTACATCGTGGGCTGGGGCTGCAGGTGCTCCAGCACTTCGCACATCAATTCGGTGTCGCAGTACACATCGGCGCCTATCTGCAAAAACGGCGTTTTGCGGTAGCCGCCGGTCAGCGCCAGCACGTCGGGCTTCGGCATGATGCTGGGCACCAGCACCGAGCGCCAGGCCAGGTTTTTGTAACCCAACACCAAGCGCACTTTCTCGGAAAACGGCGAGGTATGGTAGTGGTGAAGAATGGGCGTGTTCACAGGAGCCTCCTAAAAAAAGCGGTACAACTAGCGCGGCATGGCGCGGCGAATGATGGCGTCAAAGTCCACACCCGTGCCCAGGGTGCCAAAGCTGTAACCCCAGTCGCCCCCCAGGCGCGAATCGCAAAACGCGCCAAACACGACACCCGGCGCGCTTTGCAGCAGCAGCGCGGCCTGCACCGCCAGCGCCACGTCTTGCGCCAGACGGCGGGCCTGCACTTCGTTGGCCAGCAGTTCAATGCGCGTGGGCAGGGCGTCGATCATGCGGTCCAGCGCCGGGTGCGCCCCGCGTGCGGGGGCCAGCTCTTGCGCCAGGGCCTGGGCGACATCGCCCTTGCGCAGGGCGCGCAGCAGGTCCAGCGCCATGATGTTGCCCGCACCCTCCCAAATAGAGTTGAGCGGCATTTCGCGGTAAATGCGGGCCATAACGCCCAAGCCGCCCTCTTCCACATAGCCGTTGCCGCCCATGCATTCCATGGCCTCTTGGCCAAAAGCGCTGCCGCGCTTGCAGATCCAAAACTTGGCAATGGGGGTGAGGACGCGGGCCATCAGGCGCTCAAAGCTGTCGCCCGCGTTGTCAAAGGCGCGCGCCAAGCGCATGGACAAGGCGGTGGCGGCTTCGCTTTCCAGCGCCATATCGGCCAGCACATTGCGCATCAGCGGCTGCTCAATCAGCCGTTTGCCAAAGGCTTGGCGCTGGGCGGTGTGGTTGAGCGCAATGCCCAGGGCCTGGCGCATCAGGCCGCTGGTGCCCAGCGAGCAGTCCAAGCGGGTCATTTCGCCCATTTCCAAAATCTGCGGCACGCCGCGCCCTTCCACGCCCACCAGCCAGGCGGTGGCGCCCACAAACTCCACCTCCGAGCTGGCGTTGGCCTTGTTGCCCAGCTTGTCTTTAAGGCGCTGGATGCGCAAGTTGTTCAGGCTGCCGTCGGGCAGCACGCGGGGCAGAAAAAGCAGCTCAAGCCCGCCGCCGACTGCGCCAGCACCAAAAACGCGTCGCACATGGGCGCCGAAAAAAACCATTTGTGGCCCACCAGCGTAAAGCGCTGGCCCCAGGCGTCGTGGCCTTCGGCTGTAGCCTGCGTGGTGTTGGCGCGCACGTCCGAGCCGCCTTGCTTCTCCGTCATACCCATGCCCATGGTCAGGCCGGTTTTTTGGCTGAATAGCTTCAATGCCGGGTCGTAGTGCAGGCTGCTCAGGCCCGACGCCCAGTCTTGGTAAATGGCAGCGTTGCTGCGCAATGCGGGCATGACCGCATAGGTCATGGAGATGGGGCAGAGCGTGGACGGCTCCAGCTCGGTAAACATGAGAAACCCCGCCGCCCGGCGCTGGTGCGCGGTCGAAGTACCGGGCTGGGCCTCAAAAAAAGTGGGCCACGGGCTGCCGTGCAAGCCTGCGCGCGTGGCCTCGGCCATGAGGGCGTGGTAGCTGGGGTGGAAGTCCACCACGTCCACTCTGTTGCCATAGCGGTCGTGGCTGCGCAGCTGCGGGGTGTGCACATTGGCCAACTGCGCATGGGTTTGCATCTCAGCGCTGCCCAGGCGCGCACCCAAAGCCTGCAAATCGGCGGTAGCCAGGCCCGGTGCGTTGAATTTCAAAGCGCTTTGCAGGCCCTGGTTGCCGTCGAACAGGTTGTAGTTCTCCAAGGCTTTCGCCTGATTGAACACGTCGTGGGTGGCGGCGGTAGCCAGGGCTGCGGCGCTGTGCATTTAAACCAGCTTGACGAGTTGTTTGCCAAAGTTCTTGCCCTTGAGCAAGCCCAAAAAGGCCTCAGGCGCGTTCTCCAGACCATGGGCAATGCTCTCGCGGGCGCGCAGCTTGCCGGTGGCGACCAAGCCACCCAGCTCGGTCAAAGCAGCAGGCCACACTTCCATGTGCTCGCTGACGATAAAGCCCTCCATCTTGAGGCGCTGCATCAAGATCAGCGCCGGCTGCGTCAGGGGCAGCGGCGCGCCGTTGTAGCCGGCAATCATGCCGCACACTGCGATGCGGCCAAAGGCGTTCATGAGCGGTAGCACGGCGTTAAGCACCATGCCGCCCACGTTCTCAAAGTAGCCGTCAATGCCCTTGGGGCAAGCGGCGGCGATGGCGGCTGACAGGCTGGCCGCGTCTGTGTGTTCCTTGTAGTCAATGCAGGCGTCAAACCCGAGTTCGTCTACCGCGTATTTGCACTTCTCGGCGCCCCCGGCAATGCCAACCGTGCGGCAGCCGCGCGCTTTGCTCAAGGCGGCAAACGCGCTGCCCACCGCGCCCGTGGCGGCACTGATTACCAACGTGTCGCCCGCTTTGGGCGCAATGATGTGGACTAGGCCGTAGTAGGCCGTGACGCCCGGCATGCCCACGGCGCCCAAGTAGGCGCTCAGGGGCACATGGCGGGTATCTACCACGCGCAGCGCGCCCGGCAACGTGGCGTTGACCACGCTGTATTCCTGCCAGCCGCCCATGCCCACGACCTGGGTGCCCACAGGGAACTGCGGGTTGTGCGACTCGACCACTTCACCCACGGTGCCGCCGCCCATGGTTTGGCCGAGGGCCTGGGGTTGGGCGTAGCTTTTGGCGTCGTTCATGCGGCCACGCATGTACGGGTCCAGGCTCAAAAAGTGGTGGCGCACTAGCACTTCGCCGTCTTTCAGGGGTGGCGTCTCGCTATCCACCAACGCAAAGTTGCTGGCTTGGGCTTCGCCCTTGGGGCGGTTGTCGAGGTGGATTTGGCGGTTTGCGGGCATGGTGGGGCTCTTTGCTTAGTCAGTTGGGATGGAGGCAGACGGGCTGGACTGGCTGGCGACAGCCGCAGCGCCCGGCGCACGCTTCATGTATTTGAAGGTGCCCATGGCGCTGGCGCAAGCTTGGCCACGGGCGTCATAAATCGTGGATTGGGTAAACGCCAGGCTTGAGGTGCGCTGCGCCAGCGTGCCACGGGCCACCAGGGGGCCCACGGCCGGATGCATAAAGCTGGTTTTCATCTCGATGGTGACCACACCCTGCTCGGGCGCATCGCTGCGCGCGGCGGTGGCCATGGACACGTCCAGCAAAGTCATCAAAGCGCCGCCGTGGGTGACACCAAATGAATTGAGGTGCTCTGGCTGGGCGATGTAGGTGATCTCGGACTGGCCGGCCGCAAACTGCGTCAGCACAAAGCCCAGGTGCCGCACAAAGGGAATGTCCAAGCCAAACCCGGCCGCCCGCTCCCAGGAGTCCGCAGCCGCCGCTTGGCCGATTTCAGCCACCCGTGACCACGCTCACGCCGCCGTCTACCGCCAGCCACTGGCCGGTGATGTGCTTGCCGGCGTCGGAGGCGAACAAAAGGCACAGGCCCTTGAGGTCTTCGTCGTCCCCCAGACGTTTGAGCGGTGCGTGGGCGGCGAGCGTTTCCTCGCCCACGGCTTTCAAGGTGCCAGCGGTCATTTTGCTGGGGAAGAAACCTGGGCAAATCGCGTTGACGGTGATGTTGTACTTGCCCCACTCCGCGCCCAGGGCGCGGGTGAAGTTGATGACCGCGCCCTTGGAGGTGTTGTAGGCAATGGTGTGCAAGACGTCGGGGTTGCCGCCAAGCCCGGCGATGGACGCCACGTTGATGATGCGGCCCGAGCGGCGGGCAATCATGCTGCGCTTGGCCAGCGCCTGGCTGAGCAAAAAGTAGCCGCGCACATTGAGGTTCATCACCTTGTCCCAGGCCTCAATAGGGTGGTCTTCTGCGGGTGAGCCCCAGGTGGCGCCTGCGTTGTTCACCAAAATGTCAATGTCGCCCATGCGGTGCAGAGTCTCGTCCACCAGGCGGGTGATTTCGCTGTCTTTGGCGCAATCGGCGGCCACCCAGCGGGCATCAATGCCCGCGGCTTGAAGCTCGACAAC
>JARXAU010000076.1 GCA_029865675.1 Rhodoferax sp. | reverse complement strand
CTTGTGCAAGCCCTCATCGCTCAATGAAATCCAGGGGCCAAGGCGTTTTTTGCCAGGCCAGGGCCTCCTCGCGCAGCAAATATGCCGACTGCGGAAACTCTTGAACCCATTGGGTGGTGCAAACCAGTTGGGGCGTTGCGCTGGCTGAATGGGTGATTTGGATGCCGCTGAGGTCGGGTGCGCGCCGCGCGTGGCACAAAATCACCGCCAGCCGCAATGCCAGCAACTGGGTGCGCAATTCGTCGTGAGACAGGTCTGATTCAAGCTTGCGCAGTTTTCCCCGGTGGCCCAGCACCAGCAGGCTCAGGCGGTGCAGCTCTGCCAAAGAAAAACCCATAGCGTCCGCGTTGTCCAAGATGTAGGCGCCATGCTTGTGGTAATCGCTGTGAGAAATGCGGCTGCCAATTTCGTGCAGCTCCGCGGCCCAATTGAGCTTGCGCACGCTGCGTCCGGTGGGGTCGGCCATGCCCGTGGTGTGGGGCCCCAAAAGCTGCCCAAACAAGGCGGCCGCCACCTGGCCTACGCGTGCCCCATGTGCGCGATCAACGCCAAACTTGCTCGCCAATCGGGCCACTGTTTTGATGCGCAGGTCGCTGCTGAGCTGGGTATCCCCTTGCAGTTCTGAAATCAGTCCGTGCCGAAGCCCGCCGGCCGTCGGGCAAAGGGTTTGGATGCCGAGCAAGCTAAATATCGCCCGCGTCACGCTCAGGCCCCCGCCTATCACCACTTTGCGGTCCTCTCGCATTCCATTCATTTTGATGCGGTCTACGTGCTGCGAAAGGATCAGTTTTTCTAAAAGCCAGTCCAATCCGTCTTGTGTAATCGCGCCCGTCGGCCAGCCCCCAGCAGACAGAACATCACTCAGGGCTCCTATCGTGCCAGCCGATCCATAAGCGATATCCCAGTGTTTTGGGTGGTAGGCGTCTAACGCTTCATCAAGTACCGCCTTGGCGGCAATTTCGGCGACTTCGAAGGCCTTGCGGCTGAGTTGACCATCGGGAAAGTAGCGGGTCGACCATGCAATGCTGCCCACCCGAAACGATTCCATCACCCTCGGCTGCGTCCCCTGACCCAAGATGAGTTCTGTGGAGCGTCCGCCGATATCGATGACCAAGCGCCGCTCGTCCGAGGGTGGCAAGGACTTTGCCACGCCTTGGTAAATGAGCCGCGCCTCCTCGCGTCCCGCTATCACATCGATTGGAAAACCGAGCACCTGCGTGGCCCGCTCCAAGAAGACATCGCGGTTGCGCGCCTCGCGCAGCGTTTGGGTGGCTACGGCACGCACCTGGTGGGGTGGAAATCCTGCCAAGCGCTCACCAAATCGCGCCAAACAGTCCCATCCGCTTTGCATCGCCGCAGCAGTCAGATTCCGGTCTTGGTCCAGCCCGGCACCCTGACGAACCGTTTCTTTGATGTATTCCGTGCGCTCAAAAGCGCCGTGGTCGACCACCCCAATCTCCAGGCGAAAGCTGTTGGACCCCAGGTCGATGGCCGCGAGGCGATTTTCAGTGCTCATTAAACGGTTTATACAATTTTTACTGCGAAAGGATAGCACCACTCTGCTGCCCGGTGGCCTTAGGCTGCGCCACAAAAAAAGCCCAGCAAAAGCTGGGCTCATTTGCCGCTTTTACATGGGAGTGCACGCCTTCGTCGCGCATCCCGGCGTAAAGAGTCTAAAAAGCGCTTATTTTTTGACCGGTGTCATTACCGCGTCAACAATATGAATCACGCCGTTGGTCGCGATCACGTCGGCCTGGAGCACTGCTGCGTTCTCAACGGTGACGAAGTCACCGGCTTTGGACAGCGCCAAGGGGTCGCCATTAAGTGCCTTCACCGTGCTGTTTTTGACGTCTTTTGCCAAAGCCTTCGTTGGGACCACATGGTAGGTCAGCAAGTCTTTGAGTTTTGCAGGGTTCTTAGCCAGGTCGTCCATAACGGCTGGTTTGACCGTTTTGAATGCGTCATTGTTGGGTGCAAACACCGTAAAGGGGCCTGTCCCTTGCAGCGCCGAGGTCAAACCGGCAGACACGATCAGGCCGTTCAAGGTGCTTAACGACGGAGTTTTTGCAATGGTGTCAGCCACGCTTACCGGCTTTTCGATGGTCGCGCAAGCGCTGAACAGGGTCACAAAGGCTGCGGACAGAGCGGCGCGGCGGACGATATCAAAGGATTTGGATTGAAACATGATGAGGTTCTCCGGTTGTTGAGCGCCTAAGATAAGAATACTTAGTGACGAAATTGTGACAACTTTTTCGAGGCTGGATCTGGCGTGCCAGTCGATCAAATCTGCATGCTCTTTCGCAATCTAGGTCATTTATTTGTCACAAAAGGTTCTTACATTGTTGGAAAGTTTCCCCCAACCAAACCGAAGGATTTATATGAAATTTGCCGTGAAGTACCCAGGCTTGGCGATCGTCGCTGCTACCGTTTTCTCAGTTGGCACCGCCCAAGGCCAAGAGATTACAGGCGCTGGCGCCAGCTTCCCCGCACCCATCTACTCCAAGTGGGCGTCTGACTACAACAAAGCCACCGGCGTGAAAGTGAACTATCAGTCGATTGGATCTGGTGGCGGCATCAAGCAAATCGACTCCAAAACCGTAGATTTTGGTGCGACTGATATGCCGCTAACGGACGAAGTTCTGAAAACCAAAGGCCAAGTGCAGTTCCCTGCCGTGATTGGCGGAACCGTACCCGTTGTGAACATCAAGGGCATCGCCCCTGGTCAGATGAAGCTTGACGGTCAGGTGTTGGGCGATATCTTCTTGGGCAAAATCACGCGCTGGAATGATCCTGCACTGAAAGCACTCAACCCCACTTTGCCTTTGCCGGACGCCGCAATTGCGCCAGTGCGCCGCGCTGACGGCTCTGGAACCACATTCAACTTCACCAACTACCTGAGCCGCGTCCACCCCGAGTGGAAGGCAAAAGTGGGTGAGGGCACCGCAGTGAATTGGCCAGTGGGTGCTGGTGGCAAGGGCAATGAGGGTGTTTCAGCCTTCGTAAACCGCTTGCCCAATTCAATCGGTTACGTTGAGTATTCCTACGTGAAGCAAAACAAGATGACTTACGCCTTGTTAAAGAATCGTGATGGCAATTATGTTGCCCCCGATGATGATGCATTCAAGGCAGCAGCGGTGGGTGCGGACTGGAACAAATCGTTCTACCAGCTCATCACGGACCAGCCTGGCAAGAACACGTGGCCAATCACAACCGCGACATTCATCCTGATGCATACGAAGCAGGACAAGCCAGCCAATGCGACTGAGGTTTTGAAGTTTTTTAACTGGGCCTTCGCGAATGGCGGTAAAGCGGCCACCGAGCTGGACTATGTGCCTATGCCTGCGGACGTGATCGCAACGATTCAAAAATCCTGGGGTGAAATCAAGGACCCGGCCGGCAAGCCAGTGTCCTTCAAGTAACTGTCCCATCTCCGTAGTCCAGGCATCTTGCATTTGCTTGATGCCCTGGACGTTGTTTTCTTAACGGTGAGCGCTTCATGACCTTAACGCCTTCCATCAAACCTGCCCGCAGCGGACCCATGGCCGACAAAGTTTTCGGATGGGCCTCCAAGGGCTGCGCGATTTTGACGCTGGGCTTGTTAATAGCCATTCTTACCTCGCTAACGATTAGCGCCTGGCCGGCCATTGACAAGTACGGATTCTCCTTTTTGACGAATTCGGTTTGGGATCCGGTGCAGGAAGATTTCGGTGGTTTTGTCATGATTTATGGCACGATCGCGACGTCAATCATCGCACTGCTGATCGCGGTTCCAGTGAGTTTTGGAATTGCTCTTTTTTTGACAGAGTTGTCCCCGTCGTGGCTTAAGCGGCCCTTGGGTACCGCAATAGAGCTTCTTGCCGCTGTGCCGTCCATCGTTTATGGCATGTGGGGTCTTTTGGTGTTTGGTCCTGTTTTGGCGGAGTATGTTCAAACACCGCTTCAGAATGCATTTTCCGGAACTCCCTACTTGGGCGCTCTGGTCTCCGGCCCTCCCGTTGGCATTGGGCTGTTCTCTGCAGGTGTCATTCTGGCCATCATGATCATCCCTTTTATTGCGGCGGTCATGCGGGACGTGTTTGAGGTCACCCCTGCCTTGCTCAAGGAGTCGGCCTATGGCTTGGGCGCCACCACTTGGGAAGTCGTATCAACTGTGGTTTTGCCATACACAAAAACGGGCGTGATTGGCGGGATCATGCTGGGCTTGGGTCGTGCGATCGGTGAGACCATGGCTGTCACTTTTGTCATCGGCAACTTTAACCAGTTGGATTCTTTGAGCCTGTTCCAGGCAGCCAACAGCATCACCTCGGCCCTAGCAAACGAATTTGCTGAGGCGGGAGAAGGTCTGCACCAAGCGGCGTTAATGTATTTGGGGCTGGTGTTGTTCTTCATTACCTTCGTCATTTTGAGCTTGTCCAAACTCTTGCTGTCGCAGCTCCGCAAGGCTGAAGGAGCAAAAACATGATGTCAGTTGAGCTGAAAAAAGCGCGGGCTGCAAAATTTGCTACGCGTAACCGTGTGAATAGTATTGCCACCGTGCTGGCGCTCTCAGCCATGGCCTTTGGCCTTTTCTGGTTGTTCTGGATACTGATCGAAACGGTGCGCTTGGGTATTGGCGGGCTGAGTTTTGCGACTTTGACTGAAATGACGCCGCCACCCAATGAGGAGGGTGGTCTCGCCAACGCTATCTATGGGTCTTTGCTGATGGTGGGTCTTGCCACTCTGGTAGGAACGCCGATTGGCGTGATGGCAGGCATCTACTTGGCAGAGTTCGATAGGACGGGCTGGCTGGCGAATGTGACGCGCTTTGTGAATGATATTTTGCTTTCTGCGCCATCAATTGTCATCGGCCTCTTCGTTTACGCGGTTGCGGTGAGCCCGTTCCACACCTTTTCCGCAGCTGCCGGGGTGCTGGCGCTTGCCCTGATTGTCATTCCTGTGGTGATTCGTACCACTGAAAACATGCTGCAATTGGTGCCAGCAGGTTTGCGTGAAGCGGCTTATGCGCTGGGCGCCCCCAAATGGAAAGTGATTCTGAGCATTACCCTCAAAGCGGCCCGTGCAGGCGTGATAACCGGTGTTTTGTTGTCAGTGGCGCGGATTGCCGGAGAGACTGCACCGCTTTTGTTTACTGCTTTGAGTAACCAGTTTTGGACCTCAAGCCTGGGTCAACCGATGGCAAGCCTGCCGGTCACCATTTTTAAGTTTGCAATGAGCCCTTATGAGAACTGGCAAAAATTGGCTTGGGCAGGTGTTTTCCTAATCACTTTGGCGGTCTTGGCGCTCAATATTGCCGCTCGGTTATTGACTCGCAGCAAGAATTAAGTTTTTTGCTTCACTCCTTACTATGAAGTTTTCCTTATGCTAAACACCAATACTGTTGCGCCGACCACCAAAATTGCGGTCAAAGACTTGAATTTTTACTATGGCAAGTTTCATGCGCTGAAAAACATCAACATGGAGATTCCTACGGGCAAGGTGACCGCGTTCATCGGTCCATCAGGTTGCGGAAAGTCCACGCTGCTGCGCGTGTTCAATCGTATGTTCGAGTTGTACCCAGAGCAACGCGCTGAGGGTCAGGTGGTTCTGGATGGCGAAAACTTGCTCACGAGCAAAGAGGATGTAGCCTTGTTGCGCGCCAAGGTCGGTATGGTGTTTCAAAAACCGACGCCCTTTCCAATGTCCATATTCGACAACATCGCATTTGGGGTTAAGTTGTTCGAGAACCTGAATGCAACCGACATGGAAGAGCGTGTCGAATGGGCGCTGCGCAAGTCGGCGCTTTGGAACGAGGTGAAAGACAAGCTAAATCAAAATGGCTCTAGCCTGTCCGGCGGCCAACAGCAGCGCCTGTGCATCGCCCGCGGCATCGCCATCAAGCCGGAAGTGTTGCTGCTCGATGAGCCTTGTTCGGCGCTGGATCCGATTTCGACGGCAAAGGTCGAGGAGCTGATTGTTGAACTTAAAGCTGACTACACGGTGGTCATCGTCACGCATAACATGCAACAAGCCGCCCGGTGCAGCGACTACACCGCCTATATGTACCTTGGCGATTTGATGGAGTTTGGCGCAACTGAACAAATGTTCTTTAAGCCCACGCGCAAAGAAACCGAAGACTACATTACGGGTCGCTTCGGTTGATAGTCGGCCATTGAGGTTTTTTATTTTTCTCCTCGCCTAGCGCTTGCCACCAGGAATAGTCATGCCGGAAAAACATCTCTCTGCCCAATTTGACAGCGAGTTGACCGCAGTGTCCTCTAAGGTCATGGAACTTGGTGGCCTGGTGGAGTCACAGATCCGCAAGGCGATTTATGCTCTGCAGAATTTCAATGTAGAGGTAGCGCATGAGGTGACCGCCAGTGAGGTTCGCGTTAACTCCATGGAAATCGAGATAGACCGCGATCTGTCCTCAATTATCGCGCGACGCCAGCCGACGGCGGGTGATTTGCGACTGCTGATTGCCATATCCAAAACAACGGCTAACCTAGAGCGCGTCGGTGATGAGGCGGAAAAGATCGCTCGCATGGTCTGTTCCATCATTGAAAGCGGAGCGTCACGTTCATTACCCGCCATGGAACTACGGTATGCGGCCGATTTAGCTTCAGGCTTGCTCAACAAGGCGCTTGATGCGTTCGCACGTCTTGATATCAACGCGGCATTGAGCATCCTCAAAGAGGATGATTTGATCGACAAGGAATTTGATGGTTTTGTACGCAAATTGATCACCTACATGATGGAGGATCCGCGCACGATTTCTGCCAGCCTCGATCTCCTATTTTTAGCCAAAGCGATCGAGCGTATTGGCGACCACGCTAAGAACATCGCGGAGTTTATTATTTACGTGGTGAAGGGCGAGGATGTACGTCACAGCTCTATGGATCGAATCGAGTCCGTCATCAAATGAGAACAATGCCTGCGGTTTTAGTGGTGGAGGATGAGCCGGCTATCGCCGAGCTGATTGCAGTCAATTTACGCCATAACGGTTTTCGCCCTACGTGGGCTATGGACAGCGTAAGCGCCCAGCGCGAGATTGATGCGTCCCTTCCCGATTTGATTTTGCTCGATTGGATGTTGCCAGGCGAGAGCGGCTTGTCCTTAGCTAAACGCTGGCGTGCTAACGAGCGAACAAAGGGGGTGCCTTTGATCATGCTGACGGCGCGCGGTGACGAGGCCGATCGGGTTGCGGGGCTGGACTCGGGCGCGGACGACTACATTGCTAAGCCTTTTTCTACCAAAGAGCTATTGGCGCGCGTTCGTGCGGTGCTTCGTCGCCGTGCACCAGAACAGGACGGAGAGGCCCTTGTGATCTCGGGCTTGAGTCTTGACTCGGCAACGCACCGTGTATCGTTCGCGGACCAGCCCCTCAAATTGGGCCCAACAGAATTCAAATTGCTGCACTATCTGATGGGTCATGCAGAGCGCGTTCACAGCCGGGGCCAGTTGCTTGACAAGGTCTGGGGTGACCATGTGTACATAGAGGAGCGGACCGTGGACGTGCACGTCAAACGGTTGCGCGAGGCTTTGGGTGCGGCAGGTGCCATGGTCGAGACGGTGCGCGGTGCCGGATACCGTTTGACTGCCAAGCCCGCTACCCCGATCTCTCTGAACGCCAAAGTGACCAGTGCCTAGGTTGTGACATCCCGCATGCTGGGGCGGTTATCAAGCTTTGCCCTGTTTCAGTTTTTGGGTGCTGCTTTTGGTTGGTGGTTCAAGAGTGCGTTCATGCCAGCTAGTGCAGACGCACTTCCAGTCGTTCTTATCTGCGCGTTGATAGCGGGTTACGGGTGGCATGTTGTCGACGTGGCGATGGGTATGCGATTGCTGCGATGGTTGGGCAGTGGCGACACCACGCAAGTCCATGCGGGTTTCGGCATCTGGGGAGAAATATCGGACCGCGTTCGCTATTTGATGCGTTCGCGTGACCGTGCCGTCCAGCAACGCGACGGACGATTCCAAGACTTCTTGGCGGCAATGCAAGCGTCCCCCAATGGCGTTGTGTTGCTCGACGCAGAATTTCGCATTGAGTGGTGTAACCAGTCGGCCCAGTCCCATTTCGGACTGGATGGCAAGCGCGATCTTTTGCAACATTTTGGCAACTTGGTGCGAGACCCCGGGTTTGCCGCTTATGTTCTGGCCCAAGACTTTGAACGTGATGTGCTCATGTCGGGGCGAGCCAGCACCCTAGTCAAGCCGGTGCGCTTATCGGTGCACATGCATCCCTACGGTGACGGCAGGACCTTGCTTTTGTCGCGAGATGTGACTGCCGTGGAGCAGGCCGATGCCATGCGGCGCGATTTCGTCGCCAATGTTTCGCATGAGATTCGCACGCCGTTGACGGTTCTCTCCGGCTTCGTTGAGACACTTCAAACGCTGAACCTCTCTGATTCAGAGCGGGTACGTTACCTGCAATTGATGGCCCAGCAGGCTGACCGCATGCAGGCGCTAGTGAGCGACTTGCTCACACTGTCTCGGCTTGAGGGAAGCCCCTTGCCATCGACGCTTGATTGGGTTCCTATCGCACCAATTTTTGATCAGTGTCGGCACGAGGGCATTGAGCTGTCGAGAGTTCTGTGGGGCCAGGCACAGTGCCTAGAGTTTGAGATCGAACCTGGCATTTGTGTGGCAGGTTCCGCCGTTGAACTGCACAGCGCCTTTTTAAATTTGATAGGCAATGCGGTCCGATACACCCCGGAGGGTAAGAGTGTTTTTGTCCGCTGGCAATCGGAAGCTGACGGCAGCGCAGTGTTGGAGGTTCGCGATGAGGGCGTTGGGATCGCGCCCGAACACATCCCCCGCCTGACCGAGCGGTTTTACCGCGTGGATCGCAGCAGGTCGCGCGATACCGGTGGCACGGGGCTGGGTCTGGCCATCGTCAAGCATGTCACTCAACGCCATGGAGCCGAGTTGTCTATCACCAGTACGCCGGGCCACGGCTCCACTTTTACGGTGCGTTTCTCGCCGACCAGGGTAAAGTTGCTGGAAGCAACTAACGCCGCTGCATAACCCAAACGGCATTCGAGGCATCGGCAGGATGTCTCACCAAAGCCTTGGCAGCCCACACAGTGGCATCCACTGTGGGCGGAACGTCTCCATCGGGATTGGCTTGGGCAAGTAACCATTTGCATTGAACCAGGGTTCCCACAGATACCAACTCCCGGTCCATAGCCCAGTCAATTGCAGCGATTTGGTCGGCACCTAGTCCCTGAACTTCCGCGCAGCCTGGTGTATCTAATTGCAGCGCGACTCTACTTGTCAACACAGAATATCCTTGGGTGTAATCAAGCAGCGGTAGCCACAAGGTCATCACCAAGGCCCAGCACCATGCCGCACCGCCAGCAGGCAGGACCAGACTCTTCCACAAGGCGGCACGGTGTCGGT
>JARXAU010000060.1 GCA_029865675.1 Rhodoferax sp. | reverse complement strand
CGCCATGGCCACCCGCTGGCAGATGCACCGCTGACGCTGGAAGCCTATTGCCGCGCGCTGCACATGCTGGTGAGTTTTTCTGGGCGCGCCTTTGGGCTGATTGACGAGGCCTTGGCCGCCCTGAACCGCAGCCGACGCGTGGTGCTGACGGTAAACCAGTTTTTCACCACCGGCAAGGTGGTGGCACATTCCGACTTGTTGGCAGTGCTGCCTCGGCATTTTTTGAGTTCTACCGGTTTTGAGGCGCAGTTGCTGGTCCGAGAGTTGCCATTTGCGGTGGCTCCCATCCAAGTTGATGCGCTTTGGCACCGGCGCTTTGCGCCAGACGGCGCGCACCGCTGGTTGCGCGACTGTGTTGAGCGCGCTGCAGCCGGGGTGTTCCCTAATCAAACGGCGTTGTTCGCACTATGAATATTCAGTTGTTGTCCGACCTGCATTTGGAAAGCCAACCCGACTTCGTGGCCCCGCAGGCGCCCCGCCCGGCGCATGGTGCAGACCTGCTGGTGTTGGCGGGCGACATTGGGTCTTACCAAACAGGCTCAAAGCTGCGCGATGCTGATTTTGGCTTGGCGCAGTTTTCGCCTTTGCACGGTTGGCCCACGCCCGTGGTGTTTGTGCCTGGCAACCACGAGTACGACGCCCTGGACTTTGATGCCGCCCACGAGCGCCTGCGCGCCACCTGCATGCGCCTAGGCATCACTTGGCTGGAGCGCGAGGTGTTGCACGGACCGTGGCGCGACCACCAAGGCCGCCCGGTGCGCTTGGTGGGTACCACGCTGTGGACTGACTTTGACGCCCTCGCCCCCGCGCCAGACGCCCCCGCGAGGGGGCGCACCGGTGGCCCCGGTGCGGGTGAAAACCTCCTCGCCCAGCAGCTAAAGACACGCGAGAAGGCCTTTCGCGCTGCCAACTTTTACCTCAAGAAGACCGGCACCACCCGCGCTGGCGCGCCCTTTTTGGCAGAGCAGGTGCGCGAGCAAGCGCTGCTGTGCCAAAGCTGGCTGGAGCAGGCCCTGGCAGCACCCTTTGACGGCAGCACCGTGGTGGTCACCCATTTCGCTCCCAGCTTGCGCAGTGCGGACCCGCGCTACGGCTTGGTGCCCGGCACTGCGGGTTTTTGTAGCGCTTTAGACCACTTGCTGGCCCATGCCCAACTCTGGTTGCACGGTCATCTCCACGTGCCACAACACTATGAGCACAACGGTTGCCGCGTGGTGGCCAACCCCTTGGGCTATGCACGCAAAAACGAGCAGGCGCACTTTGCGCCAGCAGCCACCGTCAAAGTGTGAGTGGATGTGCACGGGATGGCCGTGCAATGGCCCCTGCACCTGCCCCCGCCTTCGCCGTCAGCGGGCGGCCAGTCCTTCAAAGCAGCTCGTCATGACCATGTCAATGATCTGCGCGTCGTCGTGCTGACCGGCCATTTTCAGGAACTCGAGCACCGGGTCGCAAGCGCGCGCATACAAGGTGTAGAGCACCGCAATGGCTGGCAGATCGGGGTTGATCTGACCTTGCGCCTGCGCTGCGGCAATCCAGGCCCCCAACTGCTGGCTGATCTCCATCAGACCTTGCATATAGGCGGCGTCGGCCATGAGCTTGGCGCGCAAGGTGGAGTTTTGGCTGGGTAGCGAGGGCATGTCACCGCGCAGCATGAGCTCCATGGTCCAGCGCGCCACCGTGCGCAACTGCACCATGGGCGCGGCTGGCGGCAAGTCACACACATAAGCTTGGGCGCGTTGCATGGCCCGCACCATAGCGGCGGCAGCCAGGTCTTCTTTGCTGGAAAAGTGCTTGTACAAGCTGGCCTTGGCAATGCCCACGCTGGCTGCCACTTCGTCAACCGTCATGACCTCAAAGCCTTTTTCGGCCAGCAAGCGGCTGGCGGTCTGGATGATTGCGTCTTCCCGCGCCTGCAGCATCTGGGCTTTGAAGGAAATCTTGGCTTGGGGAACATTTGTCATATTCACAGTTTAGCCGCGCATGGATAAAAAAAAACTTCGTGAATGCGTTGTGACTCCATAGTCGCCGCCAATGCTGTGCCCGTTGAATCGAGTGCACAAAAGATGACCGCTGACGGTGTACGCGGGGCCGCAACGGTGCACACTCGGGCCATGAATGTGATTGTTTTGGGCGCCGGCATCATCGGTATTAGCACCGCGTGGCACCTGGCTGCGTGCGGTCACACGGTAACCGTGGTCGAGCGCCAAAGCGGCGCGGCGATGGAAACCAGCTTTGCAAATGCCGGGCAAATCTCAGTCAGCTACTGCGAGCCTTGGGCCAACCGGGAAGCGCCGCTTAAGGCGCTCCAATGGATGTTGAGCAAAGAAGCCCCCTTGCTTTTTCGTCCACAAAACCCCTTGGGTCCTGGCTGGCGCCAATACGCGTGGGGCCTGCAGTTTTTGGCGCAATGCAACGACAGGGCTTTTGGGCGCAATGTGCAGCAGCTCGTTGCCCTGGGGGCTTACAGCCATGCCGCGCTCAGGGAGCTGGTGGCAGCCACCGGCATCAAGTACCAGCGCTTGGAGCGCGGCATTGCGCACTACTTTACGGACTCGCACGCCTTTGACAACGCCACGCAGTCTGCGTCCCTGATGGCGCGCTATGGCGTGGACCGCAAGGTAGTCAGCCGCGACGAGCTGCTGCGCATTGAGCCCTCGCTGGCGCACTTTGGCCCCCGCATCGTGGGCGGCACGTTCACTGCCAGCGACGAGTCGGGTGACGCCTGTGCCTTCACTCAGGCACTGGCGGCGCGATGTGCGGCGCGCGGCGTGCAGTTTTTGTACTGCCACAGCGTAGAGCGGATCCACCTAGCCGGTGCGGCGGTGCAGTCGTTGGCGGTGCGTCCGGTAGCAAACGGCGCCCAGACCGAGACCACCGCGCGCCAAACCTTGCGCGCCGACCATGTGGTGGTGGCCTGTGGGTCGTTCAGCGCACCGCTGTTGCGCGGCGTGGGCGTGGACTTGCCCATCTATCCGGGCAAGGGCTACAGCGCCACATTTCAAATTTTGAAACCCGACGCCGCGCCCATGGTGTCCACCATTGACGATGCCAAGAAAATCGCCATTACCCGCCTAGGCGACCAGATTCGCGTGGCCGGCACCATTGAAGTGGGAGGCTACGACCTCACGCTGACCAGCCCGCTGGCGCGAGCACGCTGCCAGATGCTGGCGCGCCGGGTGGAAGAAGTCTGGCCAGGCATGTGCGACACCCGCAACGAAGAACAAGGCGGCCATCCGCATTTCTGGGCAGGGTTGCGCCCGGCCACACCCACCAATATTCCCTACATCGGCCAAACCAAGGTGCGCGGCCTGTGGGTCAACGCCGGGCATGGCACTTTGGGTTGGACGCACGGCGCGGGATCGGGCAAGGCGCTGGCCGAGCTAATGGACGGCCGGCAACCTAACATGGCTTTCGCCACGTACCAAGGCTAGGCTCACAGAGCAGTCGCTGGCAGGCCATGCGCCTGTTCCAGGCACTCTAGCAGCGCCCGCGTGGCCCGCGAGGGCTGGGGTGAGCGCCGCGTGATGGCAAAAAAGTCGCAGGCGTAGTGAAACATCTCTGGCTTTACCGCTTGCATCTGCCCCGCATTCACAAAGCTTTGCGCGTAGTGGATGGGCAAAAAGCCCAAAAATTGGCCGGACAAAATGAGGGTGGCAATCGATTCCTGGTCAAAGCCGGTGGCCTTGCGCGCCATGCGCCGCGCTTGGCTCACTTCCATATTGGGCGAGTGGTAGCCCAAACCGGCAAAGGCATGGTCGCAAAGGCTCTTCCAGTCAAGGACCTGTGCCGTGGCTGAATGTGCTCCAGGCTTGGTGAAAAGGGTGTGGCCCGCAGCGCAGTACAGCAGCATCGACTCGTCAAACAGCTGGGTGTAGTGCAGCGTGTCCGAACTGCGGTGGCCGGGAATGACGCCGAGCTGAAACTGACCGTCCAGCACCCCGCGCTCGATACCGTTGAGCGTGGCCACATGCATTTGCAGCGACACCTCGGGCGCCTGCTGCACAAAAAGCGCAATCGCCTGGGCGATGTGGCAGGCCGGGTTGCTTACCGTCTTGTCAAACACCGCCACGTGCAACTCGCCGCCCATGCGCTGGTGGATTTCGTCCACCCCGCTGCGAAACGCGTCGGTGGCGGACAAGAGCTGGCGGGTCTGGGCATAAATTTGTTGGCCCTCGGGGGTAAGCGCAAAGCCCGCGCGTCCGCGTCGGCACAGCACCAAGCCCAAACGGGTTTCTAGGTCTTTCACATGGCGGCTCACTGTGGAGGTGCCAATATTGAGTTCTAGCTCGGCCGCCGCCATGCCGCCGCAGTCCACGACGGTGCGAAACACGCGCAGCAGGCGCAAGTCCATGTCGCCGATCTGGCCCAGCGCCGCCCGCCTTGGGCGGCTTGCGAATGGCGCTGCACCGGTGCTTACATCTCGTGGTGTGATACCGGACGGTTTAAGTTTCATAAACTTGCAACTAAATAGTGATAACTCTCACTTTGTAAGAGTAACAGAAGCCGCCAAAATGAGTCCACAGCTGGTTTAGGCATGCCCCAACTGCCAGGCCCTTACTAGGAGACGCTATGAAACCCCATGAAACCGACGCCCACCAAGCCCAGAGTGCAGTGACCACGGCTTCCCGTTTTCCGATGGACGCCGCCTGGATGGAGGCGCATTGGATGCCCTACACCGGTAACCGAAACTTTAAGGCCAGCCCGCGCATGATGGTCAGCGCCCAGGATGCTTATTACACCGACAGCACCGGCCGCAAAATCATGGACGGTCTTTCGGGTCTGTGGTGCTGCGGCTTGGGCCACAGCCGCCCCGAGATCACCCAAGCGGTCAGCAGCCAGATCGGCACCATGGAGTACTCGCCAGCGTTTCAGTTTGGGCATCCCCTGTCTTTTGAGTTGGCGAACAAGATCAAGGCGCTCATGCCTGAGGGTTTGGACCGTGTTTTTTTTACGGGTTCCGGCTCGGACTGCGCTGACACCTCGCTCAAGATGGCGCGCGCCTATTGGCGATCCAAGGGCCAGGGCACCAAAACCCGCCTGATTGGCCGCGAGAAGGGCTACCACGGTGTGAACTTTGCGGGCATCTCGGTGGGCGGCATTGGCAACAACCGCAAAATGTTTGGCCAAGGGATCGAGGCGGATCACCTGCCCCACACCCAACTGCCTAGCAACTTTTACTCGCGTGGCATGCCGGCCAACGGTGTGGAGCTCGCCGACGAACTGCTGCGCTTGATTACCCTGCACGACGCGAGCAACATTGCCGCTGTGATCATTGAGCCCATGTCCGGCTCGGGTGGCGTGGTGGTGCCGCCGGTGGGCTACTTGCAGCGCTTGCGCGAAATTTGCACCGCCCACAATATTTTGCTGATTTTTGACGAGGTCATCACCGGCTTTGGCCGCATGGGTGCCTACACCGGGGCGGCTGCTTTTGGTGTCACTCCAGACATCATGAATGTCGCTAAGCAAGTGACCAACGGCGCCCAGCCTTTAGGTGCGGTCGTGGCGAAAAAAGAGATTTACGACACTTTTATGTCCGCCGGTGGCCCAGACTACATGCTGGAGTTCGCCCACGGCTACACCTACTCTGCACACCCCGTGGCCTGTGCGGCGGGCATCGCCGCCTTGGACCTGCTAGTGGCTGAAAACATGGTCGAGCGCGTGGCAGGCCTGGCACCTTACTTTGAGCAAGCAGTGCACAGCCTCAAAGGAAGCAAACACATCACCGACATCCGCAACTACGGTTTGGCTGCCGGTATGACCCTGGCCCCGGTCCCTGGGGAGCCGGCCAAGCGTCCCTTCCAAGTGGCTATGCGCTGCCTAGAAAAAGGCTTTTATGTGCGCTACGGCGGCGACACCATCCAGCTCGCGCCGCCTTTCATCATCCAGAAGTCGGAGATCGACAGCATGATCAACGCCGTAGGTGAGGCGCTGCAAGAAACCGACTGATACCGGGGCACCATAGAGAGCCTGTGGCGGTGCGTCGAACGGCCGAGTTGCCGTCGTGAAATTTTTTCTGGTTGGCTGAAGGGCGCTGGTCAGGCCCAAGAACTGGCTAAGCTTTGCTTTGTTTCGCTTTGCGTTGGCGCTGTGTTCGGGTGCCAACCGTAGCGCCTGCACCCCTTTTTTCTCTTTCTTATTCTTCAATTACTTGATAGGTTCACCTATGTCCAAACAACTCTCCACAGGCCAGACTATTGGCCACCTCATTGGCGGCGCACTGGTCCAAGGCGGCAGCCGCATGGCTGACGTCTTTAACCCTGCCACCGGCCAGGTCGAAAACCAGGTCTTATTGGCCGACAAACTCACCGTCGAGCAGGCTATTGCCAACGCCCAAGCGGCATTTCCCGCCTGGCGCAACACGCCACCGCTCAAGCGCGCCCGCGTCATGAGTCGGCTCAAAGTTTTGCTGGAGGAGCATGCCGACGAACTCTGCGCGCTGGTTACGGCCGAACACGGCAAAGTGCTGAGCGACGCCATGGGTGAGTTGCAGCGCGGCATTGAAAACGTGGAATACGCCAGCTACGCCCCGGAGTTGCTCAAGGGCGAGCACAGCAAAAACGTAGGTCCATCCATCGATTCCTGGAGCGAATTCCAGGCCCTGGGTGTGACTGCTGGCATCACGCCGTTCAACTTTCCCATCATGGTGCCCTTGTGGATGTGGCCCATGGCCGTGGCCTGTGGCAACACCTTCATCCTCAAACCCTCCGAGCGCGACCCCAGCAGCACCCTGCGCGTGGCCGAGCTGGCGCTGCAAGCCGGTTTGCCACCGGGCGTGCTCAATGTGGTCAACGGCGACAAAGAGGCGGTGGACACTTTGCTCACCGACCCGCGCGTCAAGGCCATCAGCTTTGTCGGCTCCACCCCGATTGCGGAGTACATCTATTCAGTAGGCTGCGCCCACGGCAAGCGCGTGCAGGCCCTGGGCGGCGCGAAAAACCACGCCGTGGTCATGCCCGACGCCGATGTAGCCAACGCGGTCAACGCCCTCATGGGCGCGGCCTACGGCTCTTGCGGCGAGCGCTGCATGGCCATTCCGCTGGTGGTGGCGGTGGGCGACGCCACCGCCGACGCGGTGATCGAAGGCCTGAAGATCGAGATTGCCAAAATGAAAGTCGGCCCCGGCACCGCACCCGGCATGGACATGGGCCCGCTGGTCACCAAGCCGCACTTTGAAAAGGTCAAGGCCTATGTGGACCAAGGCGTGGCCGAGGGTGCCACGCTGGTGGTCGACGGTCGCAATGTTGTTGTCCCAGGTCACGAAGCTGGTTATTTTTTGGGTGCTTGTCTGTTTGACAATGTATTGCCCGGTATGAAGATTTACCAGGAAGAGATTTTCGGCCCGGTGCTTGGCGTGGTACGCGTCAAAACCCTGCAGGAGGCGATGGACTTGATCGATGCGCATGAATACGGCAACGGCACCTGTATCTTTACCCGTGATGGTGAGGCAGCGCGCTATTTCACTGACAACATCTTGGTGGGCATGGTTGGCGTCAATGTGCCCTTGCCGGTGCCGGTGGCCTACCACTCGTTTGGCGGTTGGAAGCGTTCCTTGTTCGGCGACTTGCACGCCTACGGTCCGGACGCAGCGCGCTTTTACACCAAGCGCAAGACGATTACCCAGCGCTGGCCCTCGGCTGGGGTGCGCGAAGGCACGATGTTCAGCTTTCCCAGCAGCAAGTAACCGTAACGATGCGAAAAGCGGTTAGCTTTCAGTTATAAAACAAAATTAGCTTTTTACTAACTTAAATCATAAAATTCGATTAAAGTATCGCACCTATGGCAAAAATAGTGGAAAATAGTGAAGTGTAAAAGGCATAAGACCTGGAAACCGAATCTCTACCTCTATTCGTTGGAAAAATCATGACCAAAACCAAAAGCGCTAATTTTTCGCAGATGTATACCAAGTACCTCAACTTGGTCGAGGCAGTGCGTGGCTTGCCGAGCTTTCCCAGTTTGGACGCCGTGGAGTCTCGGATGCTCAACACGTTTGCGTCCGCGTGGCACGAGGAAAAGCAGATCACCGTGCTTGAAGCCATGGTGATGCTGCCTGAAATCTCCACCACCACAGCGCATCGTCGCCTGAAGATGTTGCGTAAAAAGGGCATGATCGATTTGAACCTTGATGCCCACGACAACCGCGTGAAGTACGTGGTGCCGACCAAAGCAACGCAAAACTATTTTGCGCAACTCGGTCAATGCATGGAAAAAGCCCAGCAAGCCTAAGCTTTATCGGGGGTAGACTCCGCCCTACAGGCGCGTTTGCATTGAACGCGTCTCACCAGGGGTGGTGATCTATGGATTTTCGACAAAATATGTTGGTGGTCTCGGGAACCGTTGCGTTCTATTGCGGCTTTTTTTACCTCAACCAATACCTCTTTCATGTCCTTCCGTCTTCTACGGGCGCGAGTTGGATTTCTTTGCATAGTGCTGTGCAACTCTTTGCGGTTTTGTTGTTTGCCCAGTGGGGAGCGCTGGGCGTAGTCTTGGGCGGAATCTGCGTGGCTCTGTCACAGACCGCGATGATGAGCGACCCGGGTACCGTGATGGGGACGATTTTCTTGTCGGGATTGGCTCCCTTATTGGCACGTCAAATTTGCATCGGATTTTCCCAAATTGAAGCGGATCTCCATCGCCTGAGCCCTGGCGTCCTGCTGCGCGTTGCAGCGATGTTTGCAGCCACCAGCGCAGGACTGCACCAGCTTTGGTTTGCTTGGCGTGGTGCCAGCGACGACATCTTGGCCGGTTTGCTTTTGATGTTCACGGGCGATCTGCTTGGCACCCTGATCGTGCTCTACATTGCAAAAGCAGTCTTGTCGGTGGGAGTGCGCATTCGCAGGGGATAATCCGGGCCACATGGCACTCATTACCTTACTGGACGCCCAACTCGCTTTTGGACACGTACCCCTGCTCGACCATGCAGGTTTTTCACTCGAACCCGCCGAACGCGTCGGCCTGATCGGCCGCAATGGCGCTGGCAAGTCGTCGATGCTCAAAATCCTGGCGGGCATGGAAAAGCCGGACGATGGCGTGCTGCAGGTGCAAAGCAATACCCGCATCGCCTATGTGGCACAGGAACCCAGCTTGGACGCGCAGTCCACGGTGTTTGAGTCGGTCAGCGTCGGCTTGGAGCGCGTGCGCCACCTGATTGAAGAGTATTGCCAAGGCCACGGTGACCTGGACGCCATGCAAAGCGAAATCGAGGCGTTGGACGGTTGGAACTGGGAACAGCGCGTCTCAGAAACGCTTCACCGCCTGCACCTGAACGCCGATGCGACTGTGAGCACACTTTCGGGCGGCACGAAAAAACGTGTCGCCCTGGCGCAAGCCCTGGTGGCGCAGCCCGAAGTGCTGCTGCTCGACGAGCCCACCAACCACCTGGACTTGGACTCCATCGAGTGGTTGGAGGGCCTGCTGGTTGACTTCAAGGGCAGCATCATCACCATCACCCACGACCGCTCGTTTCTGGACAATGTGGCTACCCGCATCGTGGAGCTGGATCGGGGCAAGCTGCTGTCCTACCCCGGCAACTTTGCCGCCTATTTGCTGCAAAAAGAAGAGCAACTGGCCCAAGAAGCGGTGATCAACGCCCGCGCCGACAAGCTGCTGGCGCAAGAAGAGGTGTGGATCCGCAAGGGCGTGGAAGCCCGCCGCACCCGCGCCACCGCGCGCATCGTGCGCCTGGACAATTTGCGCGCCAGCCGCGAAGCCCGCCGTGAGGTGGTGGGCAGTGTCAATATGGACGTCAACAGCGGCGCCTCCAGCGGCAAACTGGTAGCCGAACTCACCCACGTGTCCAAAACCTTTGGCGAAAAGCACATTGTTCGTGACTTTTCCGCCACCATTTTGCGCGGCGACAAGATCGGCCTGCTCGGCCCCAACGGTGCCGGCAAAACCACGCTGCTCAAGCTGATTTTGGGTGAGCACAAGCCCGACCCGGCACCGGCCAACGCACCCCCGCCCGAACCCGGCCACAGCCCTTGGGGCACGGTGCGCCAGGGCGCCAACATTTCGGTGGCCTACTTTGACCAGATGCGCAACGCGCTGGACCTGGACGCCACGCTAGAAGACTTCATCAGCCCGGGCAGCGAATGGATAGAGATTGGCAACCGCCGCCAGCATGTCAAAAGTTACCTGGGCGACTTTTTGTTCTCGCCCGCGCGCGCTAATTCACCGGTGCGGTCTTTGAGCGGCGGCGAGCGCAACCGCTTGCTGCTGGCGCGCCTGTTTGCCCGCCCGGCCAATGTGCTGGTGCTCGACGAGCCCACCAACGACCTCGATATCGACACGCTGGAACTTCTCGAAGACCTGCTGCAAAGCTACGACGGCACGGTGTTTTTGGTCAGCCACGACCGCACTTTCTTGGACAACGTGGTCACCAGCACCATCGCCTTTGAGGGCGACGGCCGCTGGCGCGAGTTTGAGGGCGGCGTGACCGACTGGCTGACCCAGACCAAGCGCGCCAGCGAAATCGCCCAGGCCAAGGGCCAAAAAGGCGCCTCGCCGTTCAACTACGGGCGCGACCAGGCCGCCAAACCCGCTACCGCTGTGCTTGCAATCCCCGCCGCGCCCGTGGCGTCTGCGCCAGCCACCAAAACCCGCAAGCTCAGCTTCAAGGAACAGCGCGAACTCGACGGCCTGCCAGAGAAGATTGCTTCGTTGGAGGCCGAGCAAAGCGGCATCAATGCCCTGCTCGCCGACGGCACCCTGTACGCCCGCGACAACCCGCGCGCCCTGCAACTGGCCGCCCGCAACACGGCGATTGAAGCGGAGTTGCTAGCGGCGCTGGAGCGCTGGGAGCTGCTGGGCGCCTGAACGGTGACGGGGGCTATGGCGCTACCAACACCAGACTGGGGAAGTAGCTGCGGTAACGCGCCGAATCCCGTGTGAGCAGTTGCAACTGCGCCACCAGGGCGTGCGCGCCTATGTAAAAGTCCGGCATGGGCGAGGTTTTCAGGCCTTGGGAGAGTCGGTACACCTTGAAGGCCTGACCGGCCAAAAACGCCGCGTCCCAGGGCAGGGCGGCTTTGAGCAAGGGCAAGCCCGCCAGTGCCGCCTCTAGGTCTGTGGCCCGCTCAAAGCGGGGGCTGATTTCGGCCAATATGAGCGGATTGATCACCAGTGGGCCCAAAGCCGCGCAGCGCTCCAGCTGGTTGAGCGACCAGTCGGCCCAAACCGGGTCATTAGCCAATATATCGATCAGCACGCAGCTATCCACCAGGGTGCCACGTGGCATGGCGCCGAACAGGTAGCGCGGGTCAGGCTCGCGGGCTTGCGGAACGTCCGCAGTGGATTGCAGCGCCATTTAGCCGCGCAAAAAGGCCATGAATTCGTCAGTGCCCATGCCTTTGAACTGGGCGGCGTTGGCTCTTCCACGCACCTGCTCAAAGGCGCTGCGCGCGCTGGTGGCCGGGGCGATCACCGCGCGGATCACCACGTCCCCGTTCTCGCGCACCTCAAACTCCACCTCGCTGTGGGGGTGCAAGCCCGCTTGCTCGCGCACCGACTGCGGGATAGTGACCTGACCTTTGCTGGTGATTTTCATGGGGAAATCCTTACTTTGAATAGTAAGAATCTTACCCAACAACCCCTGCGGCGCGCAAGTGGGCAAGGGCGGCGGCGTCTAGCCCCAAGTCCCGCAGCACCTCCTCGGTGTGCTCGCCCAGTGCGGGTGGGGCGCGGTGCAAGACCGGTGGCGTGTCCAAGAGGCGCAGCGGGCTGGCCACAGAGGCGATGGAATGCACGCCGGTTTGCGCAGCCGCAGCGGGCGCCAGCGCCTGGTGCACCACGAGCTGGCGGGCCTTTACTTGCGCGTCGTCAAAGGCCTGGGCCACAGTGTTGATGGGGCCGCAAGGCACGGCGCGGTGTTCCAGCAGTGCGATCCACTCGGCGGTGGTGTGTTTGCGAGTCTCCGTCTCAATCAGGGTGACCAACACATCGCGATGGCGCACCCGGTCGGTGTTGGTGGCAAAGCGCGCATCAGTCGCCCATTGCGGCTGGCCCGCAGCCTCCGAAAAGCGGGCGAATTGGCCGTCGTTGCCCACCGCGAGCAGCATGGCACCGTCGGCGGTGGGCAGGTCTTGGTAGGGCACCAGGCTGGGGTGGGTATTGCCCTGGCGTGTGGGGTTGGCGCCGGTGTTCAAAAAACCAGCCGCCTGGTTGGCCAGAATCGCCATCCCCACGTCCAGCAAACTCATGTCAATGTGCTGGCCCAGGCCGGTGCGGTGGCGCACTTCCACTGCGGCCAATATGGCGCTGCAGGCGTAAACGCCGGCAAATAAATCAGTGAGTGCCACGCCCACGCGCTGTGGCGTGCCGCCAGGGCTGCCTTCGGGCTTGCCGGTAATGCTCATCATGCCGCTCATGGCCTGGACCATCAGGTCGTAGCCCGCGCGTTCGGCATACGGCCCATCTTGGCCAAAACCGGTGACCGAGCAGTAAATCAGGCGTGGGTTAAGTGCGTGCAAGCTGGCGTAGTCCAGCCCGTAATGCGCCAGGCCGCCGACCTTGAAGTTTTCTACCAAGATGTCGCTGCCTTGGGCCATCTGCCGGATCAACGCCTGGCCCTCGGGTTTGGCGATGTCGATGGCTATCGAGCGTTTGTTGCGGTTGCAGGCCGTGTTGTAGCTGGCGTGCGCGGTGTCGTGGCCGTCCGCGTCTTGCAGAAAGGGCGGCCCCCAATGCCGGGTGTCGTCTCCGACCTTGGGCCGCTCGACTTTGACCACATCCGCCCCCAGATCGGCCAGCATTTGGGTGCACCACGGCCCTGCCAGCACGCGGGAGAGGTCTAACACTCTAAGGTGGGGGAGGGCGGCGGCTTGGTCACTCATGGGTCGCTTTCAATCAAACTAAAGAAGTCAGTATGTTCGCGATGCGCCAAACCGGGCTTGCCTCAGATCAAACAGCGCACTCTGCGCCGCCAAAAGCGCGATCGCGCTCTTCTCAATTGGCAAAAGCAGCAATCCCGGTCATAGCCCGGCCCAAAATCAGGGCGTGAATGTCGTGCGTGCCTTCGTAGGTGTTGACGACTTCGAGGTTGACCAGGTGGCGCGCCACGCCAAACTCGTCGCTGATGCCGTTGCCGCCCATCATGTCGCGCGCCATGCGGGCAATGTCCAGCGCTTTGCCGCAGGAGTTGCGCTTGAGGATGGAGGTGATTTCCACCGACGCCGTGCCTTCGTCCTTCATGCGGCCCAGGCGCAGGCAGCCTTGCAGGCCCAGCGCGATCTCCGTCTGCATGTCCGCCAGCTTTTTTTGGATCAGCTGGTTAGCGGCCAATGGGCGGCCAAACTGCTTGCGGTCCAGCGTGTACTGGCGTGCGCGCAGCCAGCAGTCTTCGGCCGCGCCCAAGGCGCCCCAGGCGATGCCGTAGCGTGCGCTGTTCAAGCAAGTGAAGGGCCCTTTGAGGCCGCGCACCTCGGGAAAGGCGTTTTCCTCCGGGCAAAACACGCCGTCCATCAAGATTTCCCCGGTAATGCTGGCGCGCAAGCCGACTTTGCTGTGGATGGCTGGGGCGCTCAAGCCGGCCATGGCTTTTTCCAAAATGAAGCCGCGAATTGCGCCGACCGCGCCGCTCTCGCTCACTTCCTTGGCCCAGACCACAAACACGTCGGCAATCGGGCTGTTGCTGATCCACATCTTGGCGCCGCTGAGCTTGTAGCCGCCGGGCACCTTTTGGGCGCGGGTGACCATGCTTTGCGGGTCCGAGCCGTGGTCGGGTTCAGTGAGGCCAAAGCAACCTATCCACGCGCCCGTGGCCAGTTTGGGCAGGTATTTTTGGCGCTGCGCCTCGGTGCCAAACTCAAAAATCGGCAGCATGACCAGTGAACTTTGCACGCTCATCATGGAACGGTAGCCGCTGTCCACGCGCTCCACCTCGCGGGCAATCAGGCCGTAGGCCACATAGTTGAGCGCCGGGCCGCCGTAGGCCTCGGGAATAGTGGGGCCGAGCAGGCCAAGTTCGCCCATTTCGCGAAAAACAGCCACGTCGGTCGTGCTCTCGCGAAACGCCAAGGTGACCCGGGGCAAGAGACGGTCTTGGCAATAAGCGGCAGCTGCATTGCGTACCATGCGCTCGTCATCGCTGAGCTGGGCATCCAGCAAAAAGGGGTCTTGCCAGTTGAACGCGGCGTGGGCCATGGGGGAAGTCTCCAAAACGGGGGTAATGCGTACCGCAAACCCCAATGGTAGCCCTTGGCCCCGCTGGGCTTCACTAGCGCAAACCGATGGGTCCGTACCAAGCCACGGTGCCGCTGCGGGTGTTGTCACTGTCAGTCATAAGACCGATAGCTACTAGCGCGCCGGGGGACTCGCCAAAGGCATGCTCAAAATCCGCGCGGATGTTGCGCTCATAAGTGCGCCACTTCAGGAGACCTTGCGGGCCCGACTCGACCACCACCTTGCGGATGCGGTCCGTCCGGGCGTTTTTAATCACACTGCCCACCGGGCGCTGGTTGCACCACACGTACATCAGCGTCGCGTAGGGCATTTCTTCGCCGGTGACGAGCCGTGCCAGCTCGTTGAGCGTCGCGTCTTTTGCTGAAAACTGGCTGCGATCGCCTTCGAAGGCCATTACTAGACGAACCGTAGAGTCGTCGCGCTCGCGAAGTGCCATGTCTGCGTCCGGAATCAATGCGGGAACGAGCCAAGAAAAGGCGATGTGGCCCAGAGCATCGGCCTCAACCCGCACCGGCGTGCGTAGCATGCTCACGGAGGACTGGGCCTCTGCCCGCAAAGCACCTTGCGGGCCCAAGGTGCCCGGTGGAGCCAGCGCGTCAAGCCGGTAACTGGTTCGGACCTTGCCGGGAAAGGGCATCTCTTGCCACGCGGCCTGCTGCTGGATGCTCCACGTGTAACTGCTGTGCTGGCCATCCACCGCCAATGGAACAGGTTTGGTGGCGCAGCCCACCAGCCACACCGAACCCAAGCTCAGTAACCAAAGTGCACATCGCCCAAGGTGTGGCGCGGAAAAAGGGTTTGTTCTATGCATGGCGTCCAGCTTAGATAATGGTTGTGACGGTCCCCCGCGCGATATCCAGGATCAAAAAGATACAAATGTAATTTAAAGCAATGGCTTGATATCTAAATCACCTATTGAATGAGGGGCTTGCCGCCCAGCGCTGCAAACCCAGATCATCAAGCGAAAAAACTGTATGTTCGCCCAGTAAGATGAGGAATGACCAAAGAGAAAAGCGTTTTCATCTGCTCTGAATGTGGCGGCTCCAACCCAAAGTGGTTGGGCAAGTGTCCGAGCTGCCATGCATGGAACACGCT
>JARXAU010000023.1 GCA_029865675.1 Rhodoferax sp. | reverse complement strand
GTCTAAGGATGCCATTCAACCAGCGCCGCCAGCGCAAGCACAGGGGTCCTCCGTGGCAGCGTCACAGCCTCGCAATCCCCTGCACGGCCTTACCCTTGAAGCCGTTTTGAGCGGGTTGGTGGACGGATACGGCTGGGACGGCTTGGCACTGCGCATCCCGGTACGCTGTTTCGCGCTGGATCCGAGCGTCACTTCAAGCCTCAAGTTTTTGCGTAAAACCCCTTGGGCGCGTGAGAAGGTGGAGAGCCTTTACCTCTACATGCTGCGCGAGAAAAAGCGTGTGCGCTAGCCTGCAAAGATACTGACCCACGCGCTGACATTTGCCAATTTGTACGCCACTCGGCGTATTCCCGCAGCGGCGATTGCTCCCTAAAGTCTGCTCCAGTTTCACTCTCACCGCACGTCGGTTGATTCGGTGAAGCGGCTTGTTTCAACCACTGGAGGAATTTTTTTATGCATCGTCGTTTTACGCTCAAGGCACTGACTGCTGCCGTTGCCTTAGCTGGCCTCTCCACTGTGTCCGCCTACGCGGCAGACACCATCAAAGTCGGTGTTTTGCACAGCTTGTCTGGCACCATGGCCATCTCGGAAACCGTGTTGAAAGACACGGTGCTAATGGCCATTGACGAGATCAACGCCAAGGGCGGCTTGCTCGGCAAAAAGCTGGAAGCTGTCGTGGTCGATCCCGCCTCCAACTGGCCGCTGTTTGCAGAAAAGACCAAGCAGCTCTTGGGCCAAGACAAAGTTGCAGTCATTTTCGGCTGCTGGACCTCGGTGTCGCGCAAGTCTGTGCTCCCGGTTGTGGAAGAAATGAACGGTTTGCTGTTCTACCCCGTGCAGTACGAGGGTGAAGAGCTCTCCAAAAACGTGTTCTACACCGGTGCCGCGCCCAACCAGCAAGCCATTCCTGCGGTGGACTACCTCATGAGCAAAGACGGCGGCGCCGCCAAGCGCTGGGTCTTGCTGGGCACTGACTATGTGTACCCCCGCACCACCAACAAAATCTTGCGCGCCTACCTCAAATCCAAGGGAGTGAAAGACAGCGACATCGACGAAAAATACACCCCGTTTGGCCACTCGGACTACCAAACCATCGTGGCTGATATCAAGAAGTTTGCCGCTGGCGGCAAGACTGCCGTGGTGTCCACCATCAATGGTGATTCCAACGTGCCCTTCTACAAAGAACTCGGCAACGCCGGCTTGAAGGCCAAAGACGTGCCCGTGGTGGCGTTCTCGGTGGGTGAAGAAGAGCTGCGCGGCGTGGACACCAAGCCTTTGGTCGGCCACCTGGCTGCATGGAACTACTTCATGAGCATCAAGAACCCGACCAACGACGCTTTCATCAAGAAGTGGTCAGAGTACGCCAAGGCCAAGGGCATCGCGGGACACAAAGACAAGCCTTTGACCAACGACCCGATGGAAGCCACCTACATCGGTATCAATATGTGGAAGCAAGCGGTTGAAAAAGCCAAGTCCACCGACGTGGACAAGGTGATCGCCGCAATGGCTGGCCAAACCTTCACCGCGCCCAGCGGCATCACGTCCAAGATGGACGAGAAGAACCACCACTTGCACAAGTCGGTGTTCATTGGTGAGATCAAGGCCGACGGCCAGTTCAACGTGGTGTGGAAGACGCCTGGCCCGGTCAAGGCCAAGCCATGGTCTCCGTTTATTGAAGGCAATGACAAGAAGCCTGATGAGCCTGTGAAGAAGTAAGCACCATTCTCAGGCGCTGAACCGCCGTCGCAGCTCTTTGGGCGCAGGTTGGCCCGAAAGTCGCGGCGGTTTTTGTATTTTGAGGACTCTGATGAAATTTAGATTCGCATTTCAACGTGCGCTGTGGGCAGGCGCTATAGCCCTGATCAGCGCTGGCGCGAGCTTCGCCCTCACCGCAGAGCAGGCGCAAAAAATGGCCATTGGCGACGGAGACGCACGCATCGCCGCCCTCCAGTCCGCAGTGCAAAGCCCAGACGCCCAAACCCTTGCGTTTATTCAGGCGCTGGCCGATGGGCTGGTCAAAGTGATTGACGGCAAGCCGGTGGTCATGCAGGACGGTAAAGCGCTTGATGCCTCTAGCGGCGCGCCGCTCAGCATCGCCGCCGATGCGCTACAAGCCGCCGAAGACGCGATGGTGAACAACCGCATGCGCGGCGAAATCGACAACGCGCTGGCCGCGCTCAAATTGCTGAGCGTCGAGCCTGCGGTGCGCCGCGAAGCCGCCAAGGCCTTGCAAGGCCAGGTGAGCGACGCGCAATTGCCCTTGATTGACAAGGCGTTGGCGCAAGAAACCGAGTCTGATATCCGCGACCGTCTGGGCCTGTTGCGCGCTGCTGCCCTGCTGTCCAGCGACGACCCCGCCAAGCGCCAGCAAGCCGCAGTGCTACTGGGCCAAAGCACGCAGGCCGCCACGCAAACTCTACTGGCCGAGCGACTGCAAGTCGAGATCGACCCCAGTGTTAAGCAAGCGCTGTACAAGAGCCTGCGCGAGGTGAAAGACCGCCTGGCCTGGGGCGACCGCTTGGGCGCGATCTTTAGCGGCATCAGCCTGGGCTCCATCTTGCTGCTGGTGGCGCTGGGTCTGGCCATTACTTACGGCCTGATGGGCGTGATCAACATGGCGCACGGCGAGCTGATGATGATTGGCGCCTATGCCACCTACGTGGTGCAAGGCGTGTTTCAAAAATACCTGCCGGGCGCCTTTGAGTGGTATTTGCTGGCCAGCGTGCCGGTGGCGTTTTTGGTGTCAGCCCTGGTGGGCGCCGCGATGGAGCGTGGCGTGATCCGCTTTTTGTATGGCCGCCCTTTGGAGACGCTGCTGGCCACCTGGGGCATCAGCCTGATGCTGATGCAGGGCGTGCGCACTCTGTTTGGCGCGCAAAACGTGGGTGTGGAAAACCCCAGTTGGATGAGCGGTGGCATTCAGCTCATGGGCAATTTGTCGCTGCCCTACAACCGCATCATCATCATCGTCTTTGCCATGGCGGTTTTGGCCGCAGTGGCTTTGTTGGTGAGCAAAACGCGCTTGGGCCTGTTTGTGCGCGCCGTCACACAAAACCGCCCCATCGCTTCCTGCATGGGCGTCAACACCGCGCGCATTGATACCTACGCCTTCGCACTGGGCTCCGGTATTGCTGGATTGGCGGGCTGCGCGCTCAGCCAGGTAGGCAATGTGGGCCCGGACCTGGGCCAAAGCTACATCGTCGACGCCTTTATGGTGGTGGTGCTGGGCGGCGTGGGCCAGCTTGCAGGCACCGTGGTCGCGGCGCTGGGCTTGGGCGTGCTCAACAAGTTTCTCGAAGGCTTGGCCGGCGCGGTGCTGGCCAAAATTGCCGTGCTGCTGCTCATCATCGTATTCATCCAAAAGCGCCCCCAAGGCATTTTTGCCATGAAGGGCCGGAGTGCCGAAGCATGACACCACTCGTTTTACCCACACCCGCCCCCGTGCTGTCGCGCACCGGCTGGGCCGTTTGGCTGGCCGCGCTGGCGCTGCTGTGTGGCCTGGTGCCGGCGCTTAATTTGCTGGTGCCCGAGGACAGCGTTTTTCACCTGAGCGACTTTGCGGTTGGCCTGGTGGCCAAAATCATGTGCTTCGCCATGTGCGCGCTGGCCATGGACCTGATCTGGGGCTATACCGGCATTTTGAGCCTGGGCCACGGCCTGTTTTTTGCGCTGGGCGGCTATGTCATGGGCATGTATTTGATGCGCCAGATTGGCCTGGACGGTAATTACAAAAGTGCCTTGCCCGACTTCATGGTGTTTCTGGACTGGAAAGAGTTGCCCTGGCATTGGGCGCTGAGCGGTAGTTTGCCCGCCACGCTGTTCCTAGTAGTGGCGGTGCCGGGGCTGGTGGCGCTGGTGTTTGGCTTTTTTGCCTTTCGCTCGCGCATCAAGGGCGTGTACTTTTCCATCATCACCCAGGCGCTCACCTTTGCCGCGATGTTGCTTTTTTTCCGCAATGAGACGGGCTTTGGCGGCAACAACGGCTTTACCGACTTTAAGCGGTTGGCGGGTGTCACCATTGCCACGCCGGGCATGCGCATGTTTTTGTTTGTGCTGACGGCGGCGTTTTTGCTGGGCTTTTACTTGCTCGCGCGCTGGCTGGTGGCGTCCAAGTTTGGCCGTGTGTTGCAGGCCATTCGCGACGCCGAGTCGCGTGTCATGTTCAGCGGCTACTCGCCGCTGGGTTACAAGCTGGCCATCTGGACGCTCTCGGCCATGGTCTGCGGCGTGGCCGGCGCCTTGTATGTGCCGCAGGTCGGCATCATCAACCCCGGCGAAATGAGCCCGGCCAACTCGATTGAGATCGCGGTCTGGGCCGCAGTGGGCGGCCGCGCCACGCTGATTGGACCCATCATCGGCGCCTTTTTGGTCAATGGCGCCAAGAGCTGGCTCACCGTCACCTACCCCGAGTTTTGGTTGTACTTCCTTGGGGCCTTGTTCATTGGCGTCACCCTCTACCTGCCCCAGGGCGTGGTGGGCTTGGTGCGCAAACTGCGCAAAGGCCAGGTATGACCCCCGATTTATTGGAGCAAGGCGCCCAGCGCTTGCAAGCGCGCGCCGGGCAGCAGCCCAGTGGCCAAACCGCCTCGGGCGGCCACGATGCCGGGTTTTCGCGGGTACGCACCTCGCAAGAGGTGGATGTCTCGCATGGACGCATCTTGTATTTGGAGGACGTTAATGTCAGCTTTGACGGCTTCAAGGCCATCAAGCACCTCTCCTTGGACATTGCGCCGGGCGAGTTGCGCTGCATCATCGGCCCCAACGGCGCGGGCAAGACCACGATGATGGACATCATCACCGGCAAAACCCGGCCCGACTCGGGCACCGTGTTTTTTGGCAGCACCATTGATTTGCTGCGCCACAGCGAGCCCGAGATCGCCCAGCTGGGGATTGGCCGCAAGTTCCAAAAGCCCACGGTGTTTGAGCAGCTCACGGTTTACGAGAACCTGGAGCTGGCGCTCAAAACCCACAAAGGCGTGCGCGCATCGGTGTTCTTTAAGCGCAGTTCCGAGCAAGCCCAGCGGCTCATCGAGGTTTTGCACACCATCCACCTGCAAGACAGCCTGAACCGCCAAGCCGGCCTGCTCAGCCACGGGCAAAAGCAGTGGCTGGAAATCGGCATGCTTTTGATGCAAGACCCCAAGCTGCTGCTGCTGGACGAACCCGTGGCCGGCATGACCGACCAGGAAACCGAGCGCACTGCCGAATTGTTTTTAAGCCTCAAAGGCAAGCACTCGCTGGTGGTGGTGGAGCACGACATGGCCTTCATCAAAGCCATCTCCGACACCGTGACCGTGCTGTGCGAAGGCTCTGTGTTGGCCCAGGGGCCATTGGCCCAGGTCCAGGCCGACGAGCGGGTGATTGAAGTTTATTTGGGGCGCTAACACCATGGGTTTGTCAGTCAAAGGAATTAACCAGTACTACGGCGGCTCGCACATCTTGCGCGACGTTAGCCTAGAGGCCACGCCGGGCAAGGTCACCGTGGTGCTGGGCCGCAACGGGGTGGGCAAAACCACGCTACTCAAATCGCTCATGGGTCTGGTGCCGATCAAAACCGGGACCATTGTGTTGGACGGCCAGGCGCTGCAAGGCGCCACGCCTTATGAACGCGCCCGCGCAGGCTTGGGCTATGTGCCCCAAGGGCGCGAGATTTTTGGCCGCCTCACGGTGCAGGAAAACCTGGCCATGGGCTTGGCGGGCAAACCCGCCTCCACGCCGCTGCCGCCCGAGTTGTTTGAGTGGTTTCCGGTGCTGCACGAGATGCGCCACCGCCGCGGCGGCGACCTGTCTGGTGGCCAGCAGCAGCAGCTTGCCATTGCGCGGGCGCTGGCCGCAGGCCCCAAAGTTTTGGTGCTCGACGAGCCCACCGAGGGCATTCAGCCCAGCATCATCAAAGACATCGGCCGTGTGATCCGCATGCTGGCCGACAAGGGTTCGATGGCGATTGTGCTGGTCGAGCAGTACTACGACTTTGCCCGCGACCTGGCCGACGACTACATCGTGATGGAGCGCGGCTCGGTGCTGGCGCAGGGGCGCGGCGCAAACATGGAAATTGACGGAGTGCGCGAGTTGGTCGCCATTTAAGGCCGCGCCGGGACGCCGTGGTTTACATCGCCCAGATGCGGGGCGTACTGGCCGCCGTGTTCCAGAGCTGCACCCGCCAAGCGAGGCGAAGCTGGCGCAGCAAGCCCATTACCGCCTCCACCTGCGGAGCGACCACCCGCACCACCACGGTTTGCGCGTTGGGGCTGGTGGCGCCTGCGGTCGCTGCCAGGGCGTGCGCGGCAATCACATCGCGGGCGCTGTCTAGCGCAGTGGTTTTGTAGGCACGGTCCATTGCTTGGCCGCACACCAGGTACATCGTGGCCCAGCAGCGCAT
>JARXAU010000204.1 GCA_029865675.1 Rhodoferax sp. | reverse complement strand
GGTGATGGGCATTGTCAACATCACGCCAGACTCTTTTTCAGACGGCGGTCGCTACGCGGTGGGCCGCGCTGCGCTTGCGCACTGTGAAGAATTGATTCTGCAAGGGGCGGACATTCTTGACTTGGGTGCAGAGTCCACCCGCCCAGGCGCAAAACCATTGCCCCTCGGACAGGAGCTTGACCGATTGCTGCCGGTGCTGCGCGAGGCAGTGAAGTTGGGTGTCCCAGTTTCTGTCGACACTTACAAGCCCTCGGTCATGCAGGCGGCCCTGGACCTAGGCGCTGACATCATCAACGACGTTTGGGCCCTGCGCTGGGTTGATCCTGCGGGGGGGCGTGCTGCTTCCTCTGTGGTCTCCGAACACCCGGCTTGCGGCGTGTGCCTGATGCACATGCACGGCGACCCCCAAACCATGCAGACCGCGCCCATGCAAGGAGATATCGTGCAAGCGGTGCGCGACTTTTTGTCTCAAGCGGCGAAGGCGCTTATGGCACAAGGAGTGCGCGAGGAGCGGATTTGTATCGACCCCGGCATCGGGTTTGGCAAGACGGTAGCGCAAAACTTCAGCCTTTTGGCGCAGCAATCCGCTTTGCTGGAGCCGGGCTTCGCCTTGTTGGCAGGTTGGTCACGCAAGTCTTCGCTGGGGGTGGTGACCGGAGCTTCGGCAGATGATCGGGTGGTTGCCAGTGCGGTGGCGGCGATTTTGGCCGTACAAAACGGTGCAAGCGTGGTGCGGGTGCACGACGTGAAAGCCACTGTTCAAGCCTTGCGGGTACTGTCAGCGGCGCAGGCCACACCCAAAGCAGCTTAAACCACCTTGGCGCACGTGGAACAATGCCCCATGGCCAAACTTCTTATCACGGCCAATAAGCAACAGGAATATTGAGTTATGCAACGCGAATACTTTGGTACCGACGGCATCCGCGGTACCGTTGGGCAAGCGCCCATCACCCCTGATTTTGTGCTGCGCTTGGCCCATGCGGTGGGGCAGGTCTTGCGACAAACCGTGGCCCGGCCTGTGGTGTTGATTGGCAAGGACACCCGGATTTCTGGCTACATGCTGGAGAGCGCTTTAGAGAGCGGCTTTAATTCAGCAGGTGTAGACGTGGTCCTGCTGGGGCCGCTGCCCACTCCCGGAGTGGCGTACCTGACGCGGGCACAGCGCGCCTCCTTGGGAGTGGTGATCAGCGCCAGCCACAACCCTTTTGAAGACAACGGTATCAAGTTTTTCAGCGCACAAGGCACCAAATTGCCCGAGTCCTGGGAACTGGCCGTCGAGGCGGCCTTGAAGGAGTCGCCGCGCTGGGCTCAATCTGCGGGTTTGGGAAAAACCCGGCGTTTGGACGATGCGCCCGGTCGCTACATTGAATTTTGCAAAAGCACTTTTGCCAACGACTTGACGCTCAAAGGCTTGAAAATCGTGGTGGACGCGGCGCATGGTGCGGCCTACCAGATTGCGCCCAAAGTCTTTCATGAGCTAGGTGCCGACGTGGTGGCTATCGGATGCGCGCCAGACGGACTCAATATCAACCTCGGGGTAGGCGCGACCCACCCCGAAACCCTGGTAGCAGCCGTCCAGCAACACCAAGCCGATTTCGGTGTGGCGCTGGACGGCGACGCCGACCGCCTGCAAATGGTCGATACCCAAGGCCACCTGTACAACGGTGACGAGCTGCTGTATCTGATGGCCACCGAGCGCCTGGGCCAAGGCGAGGCGCTGCCGGGGGTAGTGGGTACGCTCATGACCAATATGGCCGTAGAGCTGGCACTCAAACACCGGGGCGTAGAGCTGGTGCGTGCCAAAGTGGGCGACCGCTATGTGTTGGAGGCCTTGGAGGCGCGAGGCTGGATCTTGGGTGGCGAAGGCTCTGGCCACCTGCTGGCCTTGGACAAGCACACCACCGGGGACGGCCTGATCTCGGCGCTGCAGGTGCTGCAGGCCTGCGTGCGGGCGGATAAATGCATAGCCGAGCTACTGACAGGTGTAACGCTGTTCCCCCAAACCCTGCTCAATGTGCGGCTGCGGCCTGGTACCGATTGGCAAGCCAATGCAGCGCTAAAGGAACAAACCCTGGCTGTTGAGCACGAGCTAGGAGAGAACGGTCGCGTGCTGATACGCGCCAGTGGCACAGAACCTCTAGTACGCGTGATGGTGGAGGCGCGCGACCCCGCGCAGGCTCTGCGCTGTGCGCAGCGCATCGCGGATACTTTGCAATGAGCGGGCGCCTATCGCATGAAGGGGGCGCTGGAACAAGCGTCCACGTCTGCCGCGCTGATTACGCCAACCCACGCCATGCCCAAGCGCTGGTCGAATTGCTAGACGCCTATGCCCGCGACCCTATGGGCGGAGGCGAGCCTTTGAGTGACTTTACCCAACACCACCTGGTTGCCTGTTTGGCGGCGCGCCCGCAGGCGTTCAGCGTGTTGGCCTTTGAGGCAGCTGACGAAAAAACACCCGTAGGGCTTATCAACTGCATCGAGGGTTTTTCTACCTTTGCCTGCAAGCCTTTGGTCAATGTGCACGACGTGGTGGTGTTGCCCGCCTATCGGGGACAGCGCGTGGCGGAGCGCTTGTTTGCTTGTGCGCATACGATGGCGCAGGAGCGGGGGGCTTGCAAACTCACGCTAGAGGTCTTGTCCGGTAATGCGGGCGCATTGCGCTTGTATACGCGTTTGGGCTTTGTCCCGTACCAGCTTGATCCGGCAGCCGGGAGTGCACAATTTTTGCAGAAGTTGCTGGACTGACAGCGCAATAAAGCGCGCGAGCAAGCCTTGGTGCGGCATGATTTTTGGTTACCGCAGTAAAAAAAACGGCCACCCGTGAGGATGGCCGCAAAACTTTGGAGAAATGATTACAGCCCAGCGGCCTCCTGGCAACAGAGACCGCTTTGTGCCGGCATAGCCGGCCGCTATCAGAAGTTGTAGCGGATGCCGAAAGACAGGGCGGTCGGGTCGTTGCCAGCCGTGGTGGTGGCGGGGAAGTTGTCAGCACCACTGAACGTGCCCTTGGCTTTGGCGCTATTCATGATTTGCGCGTAGTTGGTGTACAGCGTGGTCTGCTTGTCCAAGATGTAATCCACTTCCACTGAAGTCATGGTCAGGTCGTCTTGCTTGTTCGATGCGGACTCGCCAGACATGCCGTAGTTGAACTTGAACACGGTCGCACCCATGGTGTAACCCAGCACGACCAAGGAGTTGTTGGTCTTTTGGCTGTTGACGGCCACGGGCGCGTTGTTGTCCAGCGTGCTGAATGCCAATCCAGCGGAGAAAGCACCCATTTTTGCGCCCATGGTCACCTTGGTGGCGCTCATGCCGAACGATTTGTCTGACACGTCCTTCTTCTGGTACGCCAAGCCGAGGTTGTAAGCGCCGTTGTTCCACTCGCCCGACACGCTGTACAGCGGTTGGTTGGTGGTGGTGGTTTGCGCCTCGTCAGGCGAGTAAGACGCTTTCACCACGATGTCCGCAAACTTGGGGCTGATGTAGACCAAGTTGTTGGTTTGGCGGGTGTGGACGTTGTCGAAGTAGGTGGAGCTGGCAGAGCGAGTGCCCTTGCCGTGGATGATCACTTCCATGGCGTCGCCCTCAGCCCAGAGCATGGAGGCCAAACCGCCACCGTCCAGAGATTTCAAAGGCGTGTCATGGTTACCGGCCAAAAAGGTTCCGAAGGAGTTGCTTTTCAAACCAACGAAACTGTTGCGGTTGGCGAGGTAGCCGGTGTTGGTAGCTACGTTTTGCGCCTTGCCGTCTTCAGGAGAAAACGCGGTTTCGATTTGGAAAACGCCGCTCAGGTCGCCGCCAAAGCTGCGGTCGCCCTTGATGCCGAAACGTGATGCGTAGTTTTGCAGCATGGTTTTGGTCAAGGCGCCATCGTTTGCGCTTTCGACTGCCAGATCTAAACGACCATACAAGGCCACGGAAGGAGCGGTTTGCGCGGATGCGGTGGAAGCCAGAGCCGAAGCTGCGGCGATAGCCAGCAGGGATTTGCGTGCGATGAGTTTCATGGTGAACACTTTCTTAGGGTTAAAACGGATTGCCAAAATTCGAAAGACAAACGCTTTTTTGATTTGACGGGTGATAGTTTTGAATGTGGTGATGAATTTTTCATGATGTTTTCGTGAACCTTTGAAGTTGTTGCGGCAAAGGCACAGTCAAGGACTTGGTCGCTGACGGTCATCGCCTTGTCATGTGCAGGGGACATCGTGAACCAGTCCTTTTACTTTTTGGAGTTACTTATGTTGGTTCGCGTTGCGGCTTTTTCTTTGATTTCTTTGGCTTTGGTAGCGCTGCCTTGTGCTGCACAAACAGCCAAGCCTTTCAGTTTTGGCTTGTGGGGCGATATGCCTTACAAAAGAGCGGGGGATGATCCCAAACTGCCCGCCGTGTTGCAAAGCATCAACCAGTCGGACATTGCGTTTTCCTTGTACGACGGCGACATCAAGGACGGCAGCTCCAAGTGCACGGATGAGGTCTATACCGATGCGCTCAAAATGTTCAACACCTTGTCCAAGCCCGTGGTGTACGTGCCCGGTGACAACGAGTGGACCGATTGCCACCGCAGCAACAACGGCGGCTTCAACACCCTAGAGCGCCTGGCGCACCTGCGTAAAGTGATGTTCCCCAGCACCAACAGCCTAGGCCAAACCACCTTGGCGCTGGAGCAGCAGGGCAAACTGGGCGAAAAGTTCGTAGAAAACAGCCGGTTTAGCTTTGGTGGCGTGGTGTTTGTCGGCATTCACCAGACCGGCAGCAACAACAACGTGGTGATGAGCGAGAAAGAATGCAAAAACAGGAGCGCCCGGGACAACGCCCAGTGCGACGCGGCTAATGCTGAGTACCTAGATCGCGATGCGGCCAATGTGTCTTGGATGACGGCGGCATTTACCGCCGCCAAGGCGCAAAACGCTGCGGGCATTGTGGTCGTCACTCAGGGTGATCCAGGATTTGATTTGCCCGAGACCGAAGACTTTGACGAAAGCACGCATGCTAGCGTCAGCGGTTACCGCAACTTCATGGCCAAGCTGGCCGAGCAGACCGAGCAGTTCAGGGGCCAAGTCTTGTTTGTGCATGGCGACACCCACTATTTCAAGCTGGACAAGCCGCTGTACCAACCCAACAAGATGCTGACCAACTTCACCCGTTTGCAAACCTTTGGCAGCCCGAGCCTGCACTGGGTGCGTGTGACGGTAGACACCACGTCAGCCAATGTCTTCACCGTGCACCCGGTGATCGTGCGCCAGCCCTGAACGGCTGGGCATGCAAAAGCCGCTGGTGCCTGAGGACACCAGCGGCTTTTTACATGGAAGGGAATTAGTCACGGTCTTTGCGAAAAACGATCCAAGCGGCCACGGCGGTAAAGCTGACGATCACCGCCACCACCACCCAAAAGCCCGCCGGGTGATCGGCCAGCGGAATGCCGCCCACGTTCATGCCAAACAGGCCGGCCATGATGTTGATGGGCAGCGCCATCACGGTAACCACCGTCAGCACAAACAGGCTGCGGTTGTTGGCCTCGGCCACACGGCCTGCAATTTCTTCTTGGAGCAGTTTGATGCGCTCTTGCAGGGCGGCCATGTCGCTAAGCGCCACATTGAATTCTTCGGACGACTGGTGCAGGTCTTCAATGTCGGCCTCGCGGATCCAGGGCGGTGGTTTTTTCAACAAGCGGAACAGGGCGGCGGGCTCAGGTGCCAAGAGGCGCTGCAGCCGAACCAACAAGCGGCGCGATACGCCCAGGTCAGCGCGCTTGGTCTCCAGGCGTCCGGCCAGAAGCTTGTCTTCGATGGCGTCAATCCGGGTGGTGATTTCACGCACGATATGGGCCAGCGCATCGCCCTGGTCATGCATGAGGTGAACCAGCAGCGCTACGGGCGAAGCAAGCTTCACGCCCCGCCGAACGGCGTCACGGAGGCGGTCTACGGAGCGCAGGGGTTGGATGCGCGCGGTGACGACCAAATGTTGGCCGACAGACAGCCAGAGCGTAGAAATGTCGGACGGCTCGAAGGCAAAGTCGTAATGCACGTCGTTGATGACCGCGACCAAGGTGCCATCGTCCAGCTCTACCCGGGTAGACCGTGACGGCTCTCGCAGGCTCTCGTAAAACACGTCTGACAGGGCTAAATTTTGGCGCAACCACTTTTCTGCGCTGACCTGCGCCAATGTGAAATGCAGCCAGATAAAACCCGTTTGCGTGGCTGGGTTTGCCAGGCACTGCAAAGCCGCTTGGGCCTCTAGAGCCTGGCCCACGCCATCATGGCCAAACAGAAAGCCGCAGACCAGGCCATGGGTGTCGGCACCATAGGTTTCTGGCGGGTGTTGTGCAGGTTTTTTGGTCATGAGGGTGTGTCGCTTGCCTTGAGGCCTTGGGCAATGGCCAGCGCTGCATCTGCGGTGAACTGCTGCGCCTCAATCTGCGCCATGACCTCGGGCGCAGAAAGGCAGGCGAAGGCTTGCACTTCGCCATCCTGGTTGCACGGAACGAAACCGAGGGGCAATTGCAGGTTGTAGACGTGCAACACCTCGTCGTGCCAGCCGCTTGGGGTGGGGCGAGAAATGCGCACTGGGCCGACATCGTCTAGCAGCGAGGAGTGCCGTAGTTTGAAGCCGGCTTCTTCCCAGAGTTCACGCGCCGCGCATTGGGCAAGGCTCTCAGAAGCTGCCAATCCGCCGGCGGTAAAGTTGTCCCAAAGGCCGGGGTCGGTGGCCTTGACAGCACTTCGCAGCCCGCACCACATCGCGCCGTCCGGCGTAAAACCGTTGATGTGTACCGCATGGCTTGGCAGCCCCAAAAAACGAAATCCCGCCCGCTCGATGCGAAAAAATTCGGCGAATGTGGCTTGGGGTTGCACCGAGGCTTCCGCTGAAAAGCTAAATTCTTCATGGCGCCACGCGGCCACACGGCCCTGATCCCTCAAATCGGCGAGCGCCGCCTGCAGCTTGGCGCTGCGCCGGGAGGCGGTCAGATGCAAGGCGTTCCACACCACTTGCGCCCGCTCCAGATGGCAATCGTCCAGTGCCGACGCCAGCCAAACTGCGTGCGTGCGTGGAAGATAGCCTAAGTGCTGTGCCCCACAGCGCAGCGCAAGGTAATCCAGGGGCGGGTTTTGGCGCGCAGTGCTTTGCAAATCGGCCAGGGCTTGGCGTTGTGCAGCCGACATCGCGTGCGCAAACTTCGAAATGCACGGAGCCTGGGCAGTGGGGGCGAGGGAAAACAGAGTCAATGGCACCTCTTGGGTATGGAAGCTGGGGTACGAAGCTGGCGTACAAGCCCCGGGGCGCGGACTGCCCCAGCGGAAAACCGAGCTCACAGCGCGATGGTAAGGGCGCAGGGCTGCGCTACGGCAAGACTCGCCAGCTTGGCGCGCAATCTTGCAACCAATAGTTCATGAATTCGCCATTAATTTGTCACTCAATTTTCGCAAACTCCAGGTCTGTCGCAATCGCGCAACAGGTATGGAGTCAGGCATGGACATTACGGGACAGTCACAAGCGCCTTGGTCAATTCAGGACTCCGCGTTGCAGCACAACGCAATTCGGGTCCCTGACTGCAGCCACGCCAAGCAGCCGCCTAAGGCCACAGGGATTTCGGTGTCTTGGGCCCGCCACCAAGACGACGTGCGGGCCGCCCAGAGGCTGCGCTACGAGGTGTTTGCGGGCGAGATGGGCGCGCGGCTTAACACCGCTTTGCCAGGCCACGACATCGATCTTTTCGATAACTTCTGCGAGCACCTGCTGGTGCGGGATGCCGCCAGTGGGCAGGTGATTGGCACCTATCGCGTGCTCACACCAGTGCAGGCCAAGCGCGTGGGCAGCACCTACAGCGATACCGAGTTCGACCTTACCCGCCTGCGCGGTATCCGCGAACGCATGGTGGAGCTGGGCCGCAGCTGCGTCCACGGGGACCACCGCCAAGGCGGCGTCATTCTGGCTTTGTGGAGTGCGTTGGCCGAGTTCATGGCGCGCAACCGACTCGACACCATGATTGGCTGCGCCAGCGTGCCGATGTTGCACAACGGCATGGTGTGCGGTGACGCTGCCGCAAGCATTTGGAGGCAACTTCAGTCAAGCCACCTGGCACCCATCGAGTACCAGGTGCGTCCGCGCCTTCCTCTACCGCTGGACCGCCTAGATTCGACATTGGTGGTGGAACCGCCCGCACTCATCAAAGGCTACCTGCGCTTGGGCGCCAAGGTCTTGGGGCCGCCGGCCTGGGACCCAGATTTCAACTCCGCCGATCTGCCCATGCTGATGCGGCTGACCGATCTGCCGTCGCGCTATCGGAAACACTTCTTGGGCACCTAAACTTCATTCGTTGGTCGGCGATGGAAGCGGCGGTGCGCTAACGTCAGCGTTTGTGAGGTTCAATTGATGATGAGAGGGGTGGCAAGATGGGGCACCCACTACATTTACTGCGCAATCAACCTACAGGAAAGTGCTGCCCATGACCCCGTCAGATCCCGTGGACAGTGAAGCTAGCGGAGCGACTTCCAAAGCCTTTCCCGAGTCGGGTCACCCCCATTTGCTGGACCGGGACCACAGCCTGATGGCGTTTAACGAGCGCGTTTTCAGTTGGGCCACCCGAACCGACGTGCCTGTCTTGGAGCGCTTGCGCTACCTGTGCATCGTCTCCTCCAATTTGGACGAGTTTTTCGAAGTGCGTGCCGCACCCCACCTCACGGCCAAACGCGCGGATGACCGCCAGGGCAGTTATTCGGTGCGGTCATTCGAACGCTTGTCAGTCGCTTTGCACGCGCTTGTGGCGCGCCAGTATGCGTTGTACAACGAGTCACTGCTGCCGGCTTTGGAGCAAAACGGCATCCAAATCATTTCCCATGGTGAGCGTAACGCGGCCCAGCGCCACTGGGTCAAGCAGTACTTTTTGCGAGAGGTGCGCCCGCTGCTGATTCCGGTCGGACTCGACCCCGCCCACCCGTTTCCGCAAGTCGCCAACAAAGCCCTGAACTTCATCGTTCGGCTGGGGGGGCTGGACGCGTTTGGCCGCAGTAACGAGATAGCCATTGTGAAAGTGCCGCGGGTCCTGCCGCGCATTATTCGGCTGCCAGCGCAGTTGGGAGGTGATTGCGCCGTGTTTGTCGCCTTGACGAGCGTGATTCGCGCCCACTTGAGCGAGTTATTTTTGGGCCGTACCGTGGAGCAGTTTTCACAATTCCGCGTCACACGGCATTCCGACCTCGCGGTCGATGAGGATGATGTTCAAAACCTTCGTACCGCCCTGCGTCAGGGCTTGGTGCATCGCCACTACGGTGAGGCGGTGCGGCTGGAGGTGTCTTCGAGCTGCTCGGAGTACCTTGCGCACTTCTTACTCAAACAGTTCGATTTGCCGTCCATGTCGCTTTACCGCGTAAGTGGTCCGGTCAACCTGGTCCGTCTGACCCAGATGATTGACCTGCTGGTACGCCCCGATTTGTGCTTTGGGCACTACAAGCCCTGTTTTCCCCGTCAAATTCATGCGGATGCGAATATCTTTGATCAGCTAAAAAAGGGCGACATTGTTTTTCACCAGCCGTTTGAGAGCTTCGACGGCGTATTGGCATTTCTGCGGGCTGCGGTGATTGATCCTGACGTGTTGGCCATCAAGCAGACGATTTACCGCACGGGCGCCGACCCTTCCTTGATGGACTTGTTGCGCGAGGGCGTGCGCAGAGGCAAAGAAGTGACCGTGGTGGTAGAGCTCAAGGCACGGTTTGACGAGGAAGCCAACATCAATTGGGCTGAAATGTTGGAATCGATTGGCGCGCAGGTCGTGTACGGTGTAGTCGGGCTCAAGACCCATGCCAAGATGCTGCTCATTACCCGGCGCGAGGGCAAGCAGATCAAACGCTATGGCCATTTGTCTACCGGCAATTACAACGCCACCACTGCGGGGCTGTATACCGACATCGGCCACATCACGGCCAACGCCGCACTCACAGGTGACATGGAGCAATTGTTTGTCCACCTGGCCAGCCAGAGTCGGCTGCCGCGTCTTAAAGAAATGTGGGTGGCCCCTTTTTCCCTGCAAAAGAACTTGCTGCACAAAATCAATGTGCTCGGCGGCGCAGCGGGCAAAGGAGAGTCAGCACGCATTGTTTTGAAAATGAATGCCTTGACCGACGTCGAACTGATTGAGGCCTTGCTCCAGGCTGGTCGCCAGGGGGTCCAGGTAGATTTAATCGTCCGTGGGGCCTGCATGCTGCCAGCGCGGGTGCCAGGCCTGAGCGACAACATTCGGGTGCGCTCTGTCATTGGGCGGTTTTTGGAACACTCGCGGGTTTTTTATCTTCGACTAGGCGCCGTGGAAGAACTTTATCTTTCCAGTGCCGACTGGATGAACCGCAATATGGTGCGGCGCATTGAGGTGGCTTGGCCGGTGACAGACCCGGTGCAACGCCAGCGCTTGGTAGACGAGTGCCTGCTCGCCTATTTGCACGATGACGCAGATGCCTGGGACATGGCGCCCGATGGCAGCTACCACCGTGTTCAAAGTAGAACGGGCCGTCCGGGCCACAGCGCGCAGACGGCTTTGATGCTTCGTTATGGACTCAGCAACTTTCATGAGGGCGCGCAGCGCCCCCTGACATGAACTTTATTTCACGTTAACCGCCGCTGCGCAAAAGGACAGCCCCATGGACCTCGTACTCTGGCGCCACGCCGAAGCAATAGATCTCGAACTTGTGGGCGACGATATGCTGCGCACGCTTTCCCCAAAAGGAGAAAAACAGGCCGTGCGCATGGGCGCCTGGCTTGATCGCCAGCTACCCGCAGGGACCAAGGTGTTCGCCAGTCCTGCAGTGCGTGCCGACCAGACGGCCCGTGCCCTGGACCGCAAATACAAAACCAGCGCTGCGTTGGCCCCACTCGCGGGTGTGGATGAGCTGCTGGAATTGGTGAACTGGCCCCATGCCAGCGGCTGTGTTGTGGTGGTGGGCCACCAACCCACACTCGGGCAGACCGTCTCGCGCCTGATGGGCCTCAATGACCGCGATTGCAGTGTAAAAAAAGGAGCCGTCTGGTGGCTGCGATTGCGCGAGCGCCCCGCACAGCCCGAGGCGCAGACCACATTGGTGGCGGTACTTTCACCTGACCTGCTGTAGCGCCTTCAGTCTTTGGATGGACGACCGGTTTTGAGACTGGGAACGGCAGCGATGGCCGCCAGAAAAGCCGCATCCGGCAGCGAGGACAAGAGCTTGATACCGGCGCGAATAAGTTCTGTCTTCTTCACCATCGTTTGGAGCGCCGCTGCGCGATGCTTCATCACGTCAAGTGCCTGGTATTCGGCTTTTGGAATGGTCACGCTGTCACGCACCATTTTTGGCTTCTTCTCTTTCGCCGCTTTGGCTTCGGTGGGCACCGCAACCTGGGCTTTGGCCGGCGTGGCTGCGGTGCCCGGCGCCACAGCGGGCTTGTCCGTCTTGGCGCGGACAGCTACAGGCACTGGCTTGGCAGTGGGACTGGCGGCGCGCTTAGCGGCTGGAGCGCGCTTTTTTGCAGCAACCGGAGCGGCTGGAGGGGTTGCCGTTGCGGCCGGTTTGCGCGCTGGCGATTTAGCAGCAGTGGGGGCAGTGGTCGCAGGAGTGGTGGATTCAGTAGTTGCCATGGGAGTCTTTCTTGCGCGAGAAGTGAAATAAACGATACATATCGTTTATACCGTTT
>JARXAU010000231.1 GCA_029865675.1 Rhodoferax sp. | reverse complement strand
CACGTGGACTACGCCACGCAAAAGCGCACGCTCAAAGACAGTGCCCGCTGGTACCAGGGCTTTTTGGCCCAGCAAGCGACGGCCCACATGGCTAACGCGGCCTAAACCGGCGCACAAAGAAGGACACCCCACATGGGCACGGTTACGCTGCGGGGCATCCGCAAAAGCTACGAAAAACTCGAAGTCATTCGCGGCATTGACATTGAAGCGCAAGACGGCGAGTTTCTGGTGTTTGTCGGCCCCTCGGGCTGCGGCAAATCGACCACGCTGCGCATGATCGCGGGGCTCGAGAGCATCAGCACCGGCGACTTGCTGATTGACGGCGTGCGCGCCAACGATCTGCGACCCTCAGACCGGGGTGCGGCCATGGTGTTTCAGAGCTACGCCCTGTACCCGCACATGACGGTGGAAGAGAACATGGGCTTTGCCCTGAAGATGGCCGGCGTGCCCAAAGCCCAGCGCACCCAGCAAGTGCACCAAGCCGCAGAGACTTTGCGCATGAGCGAGTTGCTGGGGCGCTATCCCAAGGAACTCTCGGGCGGCCAGCGCCAGCGGGTGGCCATTGGCCGCGCCATTGTGCGCAAGCCCAAGGTGTTTTTGTTTGACGAGCCGCTGTCCAACCTGGACGCCGCGTTGCGCGTGGACATGCGGGTGGAGTTGGCCCGACTGCACAAAGAGCTCGGCACCACCATGATTTACGTCACCCACGACCAAGTGGAGGCCATGACACTGGGCAACCGTATCGCTGTCTTTAACCAAGGCAAGATCGAGCAAGTGGGCGCGCCGCTGGAGCTGTACAACCGCCCGGTCAACACCTTTGTAGCCACCTTTATTGGTGCGCCCAAAATCAACCTGATTCCCCGGCCTGCGGACGGTGCCAGTGCCGCTCACATGGCCTTGTGGGTCGCACTTGGCGGCGCGGACTTGGGCCAAGCACAGCACATCGGCGTGCGCCCGGAACACCTGCACGTCAGCGCGGATGGCGCGGGCGTGAGTGCCACCATTGCCCTGGCTGAGCACCTGGGCGACGCCTCCATCCTGCACGTGCGGATCGAAGGGGTGGCCGAATTGCTCAAGGCCAAGGTAAGCGCTGAACACAGCCACTTCCAAGGCGGCCAAACCGTGGCGATCAGCACGGATCGCACTTGGGTGCTGGCGTTTGACGCGAAGGGGCAGCGCGTTTAGCGCCCATGCGCGGCCCCTTGGGGACAAACCAGCGAGCCGCTAGGCTTTTACGTAAGTCGCAATCGCCCGCGCGGGCAGCGTAGCGGCGTAGTGCGCATCACCCAAACGTATGGCGAAATCAATCGCTGATTCGCTGCGGTTGAGCGCCACCACCGCCAGCGAGCCGTCTGGGTTGCAAAAGGCACAGCATTCCAGCGCCTCCAGAGTGGCCGCGCAAAGAATGCGCCGGGCACCCGGCCTGATAAAGCGCGAAAAATGGCCCAGATAGGTATAGGAGTTTTGGTACAGCAGGGTGTCTGCCGCCACATCGGCCAACACCGGTGCGCTGCACAAGTTGCCCACGTGGTTGGGGCCACCGGTGTGATCGAGCAGCAGGTTCCAGTCGATCCAGCCCACTGTCCAGTGGTTCAGGTCCTGGATGATGGAGCGGGCGTAGCGCTCGCCCAGCGCCCACTCGCCAGTGTGCGGGCCGCCTTCCTGGCAGCCCTCGGTAAACAAGAGTTGCTTGTCGGGCCAGGCGTCGTGCACCATTTGCACGTGGTCAAAATGGTCGCCGCAGTACCAATGAAAGCCCGCGCCCCAAACGTACTTTGCCGCTTCGGGGTCGCTGTAGACCACACTGGCGCGTTCCACCAGACGGTCACGGTTGTGGTCCCACACAATGATCCTGATGTGGCCCAGGCCCGCCGCCTGCAGCACTGGCCCCAGGTGGTCGCGCACAAAGTCCCGTTCCTCTTCGGCGGTGTAAATGCAGCTGTCCCAGCGTTGCACCGCTGCAGGCTCGTTTTGCACCGACACGCCCCAAATGGGCACGCCCTCGGCCGCATAGGCCTCGATGAACTTGACATAGCAGCGTGCCCAGGCGTCGCGGTACTGGGGCAGCAAATGGCCCCCCTGGTTCATCTGACCGCTGCTCTTCATCCAGCCCGGCGGGCTCCAGGGTGAGGCCAACAGTTGCAGCGACCGGCCAGCCACCACTTGCGCCGCCTGGATCATGGGCAGCAGCGCCTGGCGGTCGCGTTCGATGCTAAAGCTGTGCAGGTCCACGTCGCCCGGCACGTCAGCGTGCGCATAGTTGCCCAACGCAAAGTCGCAGCTGTTCATATGCACGCGGCACAGGGTGTAACCGTGGCCGAGCTCGGGGTTGGGGTCAAAGTAGGCGCGCAGCAGCTCGGTTTGGCGCTCTAGGCTCAAGCCGCGCCAGGTGACGGCGGCCGCTTCGGTAAAGGCGGCGCCAAATCCTTCCAGGGTTTGGAAGGATTTGGCAGGATTGAGGTACAGCGAGACGGCGTGCCCAGCCCCAGATAAGCCGGGGTCAGGCTGCAGAGGCTCCAGCTTGCGCATCGGCCTTGCATCGCCTTGCGCGCTAACAAAGGCCTGGAACATGCACTGAATCAAGTAAGACGTTCAGCCTTGCCCGTGAGCAAGGCTGCTGCGGTCACTTTGCGTAGTAAATCGCGTCCAGGTTGATCTGCCTTGTTTGCGACGTATTGCCGGTTTCGGAAAAGATGTCGGCAATGATGAAGCGGTTGAGCACATAGCGCAGGTCAATTTTCGCATTGACGGCCTTGAAGGCAGTCAATGGAATGGACACGTTGCACCACGCCCCGGTGTTGCAATAGCCGTAGCTGCCGTTGGTGAGCGTGACATAGGCTTGGGCGCCGCTTCGGTCATCCGTGTCGGTGCTGATGCCGATTCTGATGGCGCCCGCATACTGCGTTTTCACGCTGAAGTTCAAGGTGCCGGCGGCGGCAAATGCAGAGAGGTTGTCCGTGCTGTTGGTCGCCGAGTGCGAGAGCAGCCCCCAGCCGTAACTGGCGGGGTTGGGAACGATGGACAAGCTGGGCGAACCATCGTAGTTACCCGTCAGGTCGGTTGCGGTGTCGTTTTCATTGCGCGTTGCGGTTCCACCATCAAACGCGTCCCACTGCATGTCAGAGGTCAAAGTCGATGCACGGACTTCTCCGCTGGTGCTTGCACTGGCGTACAGCGTGTACCGGTTTGCAGTCACTGCCGCCTTGGCTACAGCGGCCTGGAAATAGACGGCATCCATGTCGACGTAAGGGGTGGTTCCGGTTTTGTACTCGTACACCCACGTCGAGCTGGGTGCGTTTTTGGCCTGGACGGCGTAGCGGGCCTGGCGGTTGACGTTGAACAGGCCCCACTTGTCGTCGCTGCCCTTCCACGGCTCGTCAAAGGCTTCAAAGTAGACGATGTTTTTTGGGCCAGGTGCGCTAACAGACGCGTCAGCCCAGGCCAGCAAGCGGTCGTAGTACATTTTCTGGTTGACGGGGCTTGCCAAAAATCTGAAGCGATCGGTTCCGCTGGGGTCCGCAGCCCGCCAGCCGGTTTCGCCGATGATGATGGGCATGTGCGATTTGCCTTTGATGTCCATATAGGCCCTGGCCAAGGCGTAGTCCTTTTGGACCTTGGCCACCGCCGCGTCCATCATTGCGGAAGCGCTGCTTTGGCGCCAATCCCAATCGGGCCAGGCGTCGCTGTCGCTGGTGTTGCTGTAGTACACATCCTCAATGGGATAGCTGTGAATGGAGGCGAAGTCGATTTGCGCCAACACCTCGCTGATTTGGTTGGCAGCAGGGTGGTGGGGCATTTTGCCGGCAAACACCGCATAGTTGTCGTCCGTGGTTACAGGCTGGGCTATTTGGCTGCGCACCGACTTGAGGTACTTGGCCAATTGGCTTGACGATATCTGCACAAAAGACCAGTCCACCTGGGTCTCGTTGCCCACACTGACGGCCACAACCGTGCTGGGGTAAGAGTTGGCCAGTGCAACACCGCGCGCGATCTCTTCTTCGTTGGCGGCCATGATGGCGGCCTTGGCACTGGCGCTCAGGTTCGTGTCGTATTCAAAGCTGTTGACGTAGATGCCAAGCATCACCTTGAGGTCGATGTTGTTGGCGGCAATCACGCGCAATGTGCGAACGGCGACCTTGTCACTGCTGTCGAATATGCGAATCAGGCCAAAACCGCTGGCCACCAGCAGGTCCAAGTCTTGCTTGACCATCGCATCGGTGATGGTTTCATTGGCCCGGTCATCTACGCTGGTCGCGGTGCGGTAAGGAGAATAGGCGACCGCCCGCAAGGCAGAAAAGTTGCTGGGGAGCGCGCGAAGGCCGCTTGCAGTGGCGCCGTTGTCAGAGGTAGTTCCGCCCCCACCACAAGCCACCAACGCAAGCGCTGCCGCACTGACCAAGAGGGCCAAATGGGTCTGGGTTTTTCGGGTGAGTGCTGTGAAATTAGGAAAAAAGCGCATAACTAAACTCATATCGGTGGTGTTTTAGAACGCGTAAACCAGCCCAAGGGTCAGCCAGCGGCCGTCTTGTGCGATGCGCGAATCCACATTGGAAAACGACGCGTGGCCGGGCATGGACAGGGGCGCTAGGCCCTTATAGGCGTAGCGCACCATCCCAAGAGTTGACGACAGCATCAGGCCACCGCCTAGGTCATAGCTCGCGCCGAGGGTGTTAATAAGCGCTGAATTACCCTGGCCGCGCTGGCTGGGGTTGCTGGTAGTGGCGGTACCCAGGTGCACCATGCCTGCCAACAGCACCCACGGGCCAGTGCGGTAGCGCGCACCCAAGAGCACGTCGTAAGAGCTGGCGGAGTACCCCGTGTAGCTGGTGGTGTTGAAGTCGGCATTGAAGGACGTGGTCCAGTTGCTGGCGGGGGAGTAAACCGAGTTGGCGCCGCTCCAGTAGTTGTAGCGCAGGCCGCCGCTGACCTCAATTCTCGAACTCGCCTGGTAACGCGCCATCACCATAGCGATGTTTTGCTGCGTGCCCTTAAGCTGGGCGCCCGTGCCCGTACCGTCGTATTGCAGCGCGGTATCGTCCACGGCAAAAGGCGTGACGCTGCTAAATGGGGCATGGCCCCAGGCGCCGGGACCGCCGTTCTTGGCGTCTTGCACCGTAGCGTCCATGACCAGATCGCCTTGGCGGTATTGGGCGTACAGTTCCCAAAACGCGGGCTTGAGGCGAGTGAAATGGGTGTTACCCATGTCGTAGGTGGCTTCCAGAAACAAGTCGCCTCCCGCCACATCAAGAATGGGCGTGCCCACCCGCACGGCATTGGCAACCATGCCGTAAGCTGCGCCGCTGGATGCCCAGGCTGACGCTAAACCCAACTGGGTGCCATAGGGGTAGTCCGCCACGCTCCAGCTGCGCGTGGTCATGGAGCCAATGCGCACGCTGCCCCAGTCTTCTTGGCTGAGCGCGATATTTTTTTCGTACCAGTAGTCGGGCACATCCACGGTGCCACCGTAGCGCACCTCGGCTGCGTCCACCACGCCGTTGACGGTGCCTTGGCGCCAGCGCTGGCTTAGCAAAGCGTTGACTTTGTAGCCCCCACCGATGTCGCGCTTGTAGCCCAGGTAAGGCTGCACCTGCCAGTTGGTCAGGGTGGCGTCGCCATACTGCTTGCCGGGGATGATGGCGTCGGATGAGCGCGCTTGGCGACTCGCGCCACTGTCGGCGACCTGGCAGTTGTCGCAATAGCTCCCCTGCAAAGTGGTGGTGACTTCGGCAAATCCAGTGAGGCTGAACTCGCCATTAGGACCAAAGTCCAGCGCCTGACTGGCCAAGGGCAGCGTCAGTGCAGCCAAAAGAGCCCCGGTTTTCAAGCCAGAGGCGCCACGAGAGGATAGAGGTTTCGGATTCATTGGTATGAAATGTTGGTCTTCATGAAAGCGCTTTCAATCACATTCTAATAGTCTTCTTTTTTTGCCCGACTGGGCAGGGTGTTTTCCCTAGGTCGGGAAACAATTTTTTGGATTTCTCAGTTTCAAAAATCAAAACTCTAGAAATCAGGGTATTCCCTTGGTCGCGCTCAGATTCCGTTAGAAAGAAAGCGCTTTCATTATCATCCGCTGCCCTTTGAGATATTTTTCAGGAAACCCCATGACCGCCCGCATCAAGCCTTTGATCGCATTTTTAATTGCCGCCCCACTGGCACTTGCGGCATTCGCGCAACCCGTGAAACTGGGCGCCGGCACCTACTTTGCTACGCCTAAAAGCGGCGACCGCCTGATACCCAAGGCCGCACTGCGCACCGATGCGCTGCTGCCCACGGCGGCGCAGTCCGCCCAGTGGTATTCCACCGTGCTGTACAACCCAAAACCCGAAGCCTTGTTTGTGCAACCCATCACGGTGCGGCCCACCGCGCAGGGATTGGAGTTTGTTTACCCCACCAAAGAAGTGGTGCCCACCGAACGTCGCGACACGGTGATCCAATACCCCCACCGCAAGCCACTGCTGATATCGCCTGTGGCTTTTGAAGTTGGGCAATCCAAAATCGCCAAGGTGGGCGACTGGTCGGTCGACATTTCCATGGCGCGCGGCGCCGACGACATGGTCGCCACCGTGGCCCACGGCAGCCCGTTTGCCCAAGTGCAAATCAGCCGGGGGGATGTGCGCCTGCGCTTGCCCAGTGCGGGCGAGCGTTTTGACACTGGCGGCGACGCCCGCGTCTTGGCCCTGCGCGTGGGCGGCAAGGCCTATGCGCTATTCGGCCCCACCGGCGGCAGCTGGGAACAGGTGTCACCGACCGAATGGACAGGACGCTTGCCTGCGGGCAAAGGCTACGTGGCCATAGCTGCCTTGCCGGACGACAAGACCGAAACCGTGGCGCAATTCAGCCGCCATGCCTACGCGTTTATCCAGGGTACGCGGGTGGATTGGGCCTACGACGCGGCGCGCAGCCAGGTGCAAACCACCTTCAGCGCCAGCACCAAGTCCATGGAGGGGCCGGACAACGGTCCGCTCTTGGGCCTGTATCCGCACCACTGGTTTAACAACGCGTCCGTGCAGCCCCGCCTGGGCGCGGCATACGACACCATTCGCGGCCAGATCAAGTTGCTGGCAGCCTCGCAATTCACCACCACGGCCACCTACCAGGGCTTTGTGCCGTATTGGCCCGGCGTGGCCGAAGGCCCGCGCAGTGCCGACTTGCGCGATGTGATGAAAGCCGACCAGCGTAACGCCCGCCGCATGATGCTTGAAGAGGGCAAAGGCCCCTATTGGCAAGGCAAAGGCCTGCAACGCATCCTCAAGGTCATGGACGTGGTGGAGCAGCAAGGCGACCTCGAAGGCCGCGACCGCCTGCTGGCCCTGGTGAAGGGCCGCGCTGAGCAGTGGCTCAAGGGCGAGGGCAACACCTACTTTCACCTCGACAAAGACCAAGGCACGGTGGCCAGCTACCCCGAAGAATTCTTTACCGTCGAGCAGCTCAACGACCACCATTTCACCTACGGCTACTGGATTCGCGCTGCGGCTGAAATTGCCCTGCGCGACCCGGCTTGGGCGGCCAAAGAACAGTGGGGCGGCATGATCGACCTGCTGGTGGCTGACATTGCCACCACACAGCGCGGGAGCCCGGAGTTTCCGTTTTTGCGCAACTTTGACCCGTATGAGGGCCACTCCTGGGCCTCGGGCATCGGCATGGGTGAGATGGGTAACAACCAAGAGTCCTCGTCGGAGGCCATCAACGCCTGGGTGGGCCTGATCTTGTGGGGCGAAGTGCACGGCAACAAAGCCTTACGCGACCTGGGTGTGTACCTCTACACCACCGAGGCCAACGCCATCAACCAATACTGGTTTGACATTCACCGCATCGTGCTGGCGCCGGAGTACAAGAACATCGAGGTGAGCATGTTGTTCGGCGGCCAATACGCGCACAACACCTGGTGGATTGACGACCCGCGCCAGATCAAGGGAATCAACCTGCTGCCCATCACCACCGCGTCCAACTACCTGGCCACCGACCCCGAATTTGTCAGACGCAACGTGGCCTCGCTCAAGCCCGAGATTGCGATCTTTGAGGCGCGGGGCAAACGCGTCAACCCGCCCGACATCTGGCAAGACCTTTTTGCCAAATACCTGGGCCTGGCCGACCCGGCAGCGGGTCTGGCCAGTTGGAACCGCTGGGGATCGTTCGAGCTGGGCGACACCCGCAGCCATGCGCTGCACTATTTACTGAGCCTGCAAGAGATGGGCACACCGGACTTCAGCGTCACAGCCAACACCGTGCTGTACAGCGTGTTCAAACAGGCGGATGGGCGAAAAACCTACCTGGCCTACAACGCGGGCAAAGCACCGCTGGACGTCACCTTCAGTGACGGCAAAACGCTGTCCGTGGCGCCCGGCAAACTGGCGCGCGCGCGGTGAGGCGCCTGGCAGGCTGCGTCTTGGCCTCACTGGTGCTGCAAGGCTGTGGCGGGGGCAGCGGCGGCGCACCCGCTAGCACCACCACCGTCGAGTCCACGACGCCCACCGACACCACTCCCACGGATACCGTCAACACGCCACCAACGACACTAAACGGACGCAATCTGGTCTGGAGCGATGAGTTCAGCACCAACGGCCTGCCTAACAGCAGCAAATGGGCTTTTGATACCTACCGCAACAAAGACGGCTGGTACAACAACGAGCTGCAGTACTACTCCAACGCCCGCCTGCAAAACAGCAGCATTGCCAACGGAATACTGTCCATCACCGCAGTGCGCGAGACCATGAGCTCGTCGGTCTTTACCGACTCCCGCAACCAAGCATTCAGCTCGGCGCGGCTGATTACCCAAGGCAAATACACCTTCACCTACGGTTTTGTCGAAGTGCGCGCCAAGCTGCCTTGCAGCCTAGGTACCTGGCCCGCCATTTGGGCACTGGGCAGCAGCGCAGGTGTGTGGCCCGATATTGGAGAAATTGACATCTTGGAGCAAAGAGGCACCAGCAACGCGGCCAAGCAAAAGGTACTTGCCACCGTGCACACGCGTTCAGGCTACGGCGGCAACGGAATCACCGCGAGCCGGTCTTTGCCCGACGCGTGTACCGCATTTCACAACTACCAGCTCACCTGGTCGCGCGACAAAATTGAGCTGGGTGTGGACGGCACCATCTACAACACCTACAACAAACCGGCAGGCTACACCAACAACAACTGGCCTTTTGACAAGCCGCAATACCTGCTGCTGAACCTGGCCGTGGGCGGCGATTTGGGCGGTGCGGTGGCCAGCAACTTCACGAGCGACAGCATGCAGGTGGACTACGTGCGGATCTACCAGTAAACCCTCTTAGGGAAAGCACGGATATGGCAAATCGGCAAATCCTCCTACATTATTGAAAGCGCTTTCAGAAAGCGCGTTCATCGACCTATTTCGCGCCCGGTGCGCACTTTTTATAACCCGATGCCCGCCAAGGCAAAGCCCTTTCGCTAGGAGACAACAGCATGAACAAGACCGCCAAATATCTATTCCTTACGGCCTGTGCGCTTGCGGCCAGTTTGTTCTTGAGCGGCTGCGGAGGCGCAGAGGGCGAGGACTCCGTGGCGCCTACGGTGGCGATCACCTCGGTGGCATCCGATAGCGATGTAAGGTTTACCTTTACGTTCAGCGAGGATATTGGAAGCTCCTTCACCGCTGATGATGTTGCTGTCGTCGGTGGCACCAAGAAAGCTTCCGTCACGAAAATTGATGGGACGAATTACACGCTCGCCGTCACGCCCGACACCGGCGCAAGCGAAGTGACCGCTTCACTGGCCACCGGCAAATTCAGCGATATGGCAAACAATACCAACACCGCATCTGCAACCAACACATTCGCAGCTGGCAGTGCGACTGCACCGACCACCGCGCCTACTGCACCGACTGCTTTAGCGGCCAACGTCAAATCACTGTATAGCGACGCCTACACCACGACCGGTGGCTTTGACCTCCCCTATTGGGGCCAGGGTCAGATGTTGAGCGATGCGACGATCGCTAACAACAAGGTGCTCAAAGGTGACGCTTTCACTTACCAAGGGTTCCAGTTTGATCCAATCGATGCGACCAGCCTGGGTCTGACCAGTCTGCACATCGATATCTGGTCTGTTGATGCGACACCGGTAAAGGTCTACGTTATCTCGAATGGGCAGGACACCGAATCGGTCGACATTGTCCCGACTGCTGGTGCGTGGAAAGGCGTGGATATCCCACTGAGCAGCTTTACCAAAATCAACAAAGGCGCGATCTTCCAATTGAAGCTTGACACGGCAATTCAACCGACAACAAAGGCGATGTACTTCGACAACATCTACCTTACGAAGTAAACAACCACCCGCTTGCCGTTCTCATTCAGGTTGCCAATGCAATTGGTACTGTGGCGCTTAACGTGGGTCAAGTCAGTCATATTGGAGTCTCACATGCAATTCAAGCTTCGTTTAATTCCAGCCGCCACAGCAGTCGCGCTGCTGGCCGCTTGCGGCGGGGGTGGTGGTGGCGACAACGCAGCCACCGGCACGCCGACGAGCGGAAAAGCGGTGGACGGCTACTTGAGCCTGTCCAAAGTCGTCTGCGACAGCAATAACAACAGTGTTGCCGACACGGGCGAGCCCGTTACCTACACCGACATCAAAGGCAACTTTGTGTTTACCGCGGGTTGCGCGCATGGGCTACTTGTCACTGGGGGTACCAGTGCGGATACGGGGTTGGAGTTTGTCGGCCAACTGCGAGCGCCTGCGGGTGCAACGGTGGTGACGCCGCTGACCACCTTGTTAGCCTCTGGCATGACGCAAGCGGCGGTGAACACGGCTCTGGGTCTGCCCGAGGGCACCAACGTGCTGACCACCGACCCGGCTGCCACAAACTCTAGCGGTGAATTGGTCAACGCCAATCTGATGAAAAAGACGCTGGCCGTGCAGCAAATGCTGCAAAAAACGACCGAACTCTTCACTGGCCTTGGGGGAGTGGCTGGTAGCGCGGCGACGACGGCGGTCTACACCGAAGTCGCAGCCGCGTTCGCCACACAACTCATGACCGGTGGGCCATTATTTGACAATGGTGGCAACGTTAGCAGCAGCAAAGTCAACGCACTGGTATCGTCTGCCGTCACGCGCACCAGCATTTCGACCACGGTATCCACGGGCATCAAACTTGCGCTGGCTGCGGCGGGAAGCTCCACGTTGGCCACCGTAGCGGGTGATGCAATTACAAGTCAAGCGCAGGCAATTGTCGACGCGGCCAGTGCCGACGTTACGGCGGTCACCAAAGACCGCCAGAGCAACACCACCATCACTGACAACATCAAGACAGAGGTCAGTGCAGGTAGACTTAAATCTGACACTGTCCCTGCAGTGCTTCAAAGTATGAAAGAAGACGTTGCCGCCAAGGCAATTGTCGCTACCGTCGACACCACAAAATCGCAGTACGTTCCAAGGCCAGCCGCCGGATCAACCACGCTACTCACCTTTGATGAAGCCTCTCCAGCGTTCTCTTCCATGGGCGCTTATGGCGGTGCGTTGCCGTCGGTCGAGGCTGGCCCCAGTAGCGATGCAGGCGCGGCACTGAAAATAGTCAA
>JARXAU010000206.1 GCA_029865675.1 Rhodoferax sp. | reverse complement strand
GTGCATCTGCCAGCGGGTGGCCATGGCGCATGACGCACACATAGTCGCTCTCAAACAATCGTTGGTGAAAAAAGGCGGCGGCCTCGCCCGCCTGGGCACGAGCGGAGAGGTCTTGCATCACGGCTGGAAAGTGCCCGATGGCCAGATCGACATGGCCCTCGTCGAGCATTGGGCGCGGGTCACGGGTGGTCAGCGGCACGGTGCGCAGCGACACGCCGCTGGCCTGCGCGGTAACGGCGGTGACCATGCCCACCATCAGCTCCGCAGCGGTGGCGTCCGCCATGGTAAGCACAAAGCTGCGCTGCGCGGTGCTCGGATCAAAAACGCGCGGGGCCAGCGAGGCTTGCAGCCGCTCCAGAGTTTGGCGGATCTCGGGCCACAGCTCCAGGGCTTTGGGCGTGGCTTGCAGGCCCCGGCCCTGGCGCACGAGGAGCTCGTCACCCATGGCTTCGCGCAGACGGCGCAAGGCGTTGCTCACTGCAGGCTGGGTCAGCGACAGCACGCGCGCCGCCCTGGTCAAACTGCGCTCGGCCATGACTACGTCAAACACCTTGAGCAAATTCAAGTCAAAGCTTCGCAATGGGCGCAGAGGATGGGGCATACATAAGTTTGATGAATGTGAATCATCATTAATTGAAACTAGACCAATATTAGTATTAACCCTAGTATCAGCCCATGGTGTGAATCACACACTTTTTCTTGATCGCCACATTCTGGAGTTTGCCATGGCCCGTTTCGCTGATTTTGAGTTTCCCACGCGCACTGCGCATACCGCGCCCGTGGCCGGTGAGGCTTCGAAGACGCTCGCTGGAGTGTTGCTCTCAGCAGTGATCGCCTCCCTTCTGGTTATCGCAGACCAAGTAATAGAGAACTGGGCCGATGGCCACCTCTTACTGGGCTGGGTGGCCCTTTGGAGCGTGGTTTTTGCCGGATTGGCGTTTTGCGCCCGCCCCTTGCGCCGCGCCAGCATCGCGGTAGCGCAGTCGGTGGACCAGCGCCTGAAAGCGGCTGCGCAAGCCCGCCTTGAGGCGCGCATGTGGGACTTCGCCCGCCTGGATCCGCGCGTGATGGACGAACTGCGCGCAGCCGCCAAGCGCGACTACTGAGCGCAGGCTGCCTGGCCCCGCGTGAGCTGGCACGCCGGGGCCTTCGGCAAACCCCGTGTCCTGCGGCGGGGGTTTAAGTGCCCAATTTGGAAGTCAGGCGAAACGCAACCCACAAGGCCAGGGTGCCAAACACCACCGTTCCGAGCGCCTGCCCGGCCAATACCTGCACCGACCCGTACTGCGCTCCCCACCAGGCCAGCGGAATCGTGCCCAAGGTGGCGCGCGCCCAGTTAAAGCCGGTGGACCACAGCGGGCGGCCCAGGTTGTTGAACGCGGCGTTGGCCACAAACAAGGCACCAGCAAAAAAGAAACTGGCTGCCAGCCAGCTACAAAACGCCCGCAACAAGAGCGCAGCCTCGCCCTCGAGCGAGAAGGCGCGGGTCAGCGGCCCTTGAAGCAAAGCGAGCAACAGCCAAGCAATCGCCACGGCGGCAGCCATGAATCCCACACTGGCGCGCAGCGTTTGGCGCACCCGGTCAAAACGCTGCGCGCCCAGGTTTTGCGCCAAGATCGGACCCACGGCGCCGCTGAGCGAATAAATCAGGCCAAAAGCCACTGGCGTAAGCCGGTCCACCGTGGCCTGACCGGCCACTGCAGAGGCACCAAACTGCGCCATGCTGTAGGTGACAAAGGCGGCCCCCACAGGAGTGGCCAAATTGGTCAGAACTGCTGGACCCGCCACCTTGGACAGGGCCCGCGCGTCCGCCCACAACTGCGCTTGCTGCACCGGGGCGAGCATGTGGTGCACGCGGGCCACGCCGTGCAGGCCTATGCCAATCAGCACCGAGCGCGAAATCACGGACACCACGGCCGCGCCGTCCAGACCCATGCCGAAGTAAAAAATAAACAAGGGATCGAGCACCGCCGTAACGGCTGCCGCGCTTAGGGTAACCGTCATGCCCCGGCGCGCGTCCCCCACCGACCTGAGCAAGGCCGAACTCGCCATACCCACCGCCAACAGCGGCACCGAAGGCATGGTCAGTGTCAGGTAACGCTGGGCAAGCTGCGCGACCTCGCCGCGCGCTCCCAAAGCCTCCAGCAAAGGCACCAAAAATACCAAGGTGGCCAGCGCCAGCACAGTGGCAATCCCAGCCATCAGCAGCAAACTGTGGCTCGCCATGCGCCTAGCGTCCACCGCCTGTCCCGCGCCAATCTTGCGCGATACGGTGGCCGTAATGCCGATCATCAGACCGATGCACACCGAGGTGTGAAAAAAACCCACCACTCCCGCAAAACCCACTGCGGCCGCTATTGCGGGCTCGCCCAATAGCGAGATGTAAAACAAATTGATCAAGTCCACGGCAAACACCGCCACCAATCCGACGGCTCCGGTGCTGGCCATAACGATCACATGGCGCAACGGCGAGCCAGTAACAAAGCGAGGTGCAGCAGAAAGCGTCATGAAAAAGTCGAAAGTGGCGGCGTGTCTGGGCAGGAGGCTGTCCGGCGGTCGATGAACAGAGGAATTTGGCGGCTTGGGCCCATCGTGGTCGCCGAGGCCCCGGGAAGGTCGGTGGAATTATCCCCCGCAGCCAACCCACGGCCCAAGTCGCAATGGGCTACGCCACTGCACGGCCTTGCACTGAAGGCAAACCCTTGTCGGGCTACAGGACTACAGTCAGTCTCTTTCATCACCTCGGGAGATCCCTTTTATGCAAGCCACACCTCTGACCCGCCGCGCCTTGCGCTGGCTGGGCGCCTGCATGCTGCTGGTGACCTGTGCCTTGGCCTTGGCGCTGCCTGCACCCAAAGACATTGAGGCCGCCGTCAATGCCGGTCGATACGCCCAGGCAGAAACCATGCTGCGCGAAGTGCTGCAAGAAAAGCCGGGCAGCGCAAGGGCGCATTACGAGCTGGGCCAGGTACTTGCCCATGGGGCCAAGTACGACGAAGCCCTGACCGAGATAGCGCGCGCCAAAGCCATTGACGATTCGCTCAAATTTGCCAGCAGCCCCGAGAAATTTCAGCAGACTTTGGACAAAATCAAGGCTGCCGCCAGCGAAGCCCAGCGGCCCGCCAGCACGCTCGCAACGCCCATCGTCGCAGCCGTGGCACCCGCAGCCGAGCCCGCGAGCCCGGCCTTGAACATGAACTATGGGTTGCTCGGCATCGGCGTACTGGTGCTGGCGGCGTTTCTGATGTACCGCAGCAGCAGGACGGCTGCGCGCCCAGCGATGTCTTACCCATCGCCCGTGCCCGCCCCTCATGCGGCGGGTGCCACGCATGCCGCTGGGGCCACTGGTTTTGGCACACCCTATGCGCCCCATGGCTCAGGCTATGCCCCAGGCCATGGCCCACGGCATACCACCGGCTACGGCGCGCGTGCACCGGGCGCAGGTATTGGGGGTGCGGTGCTAGGCGGCGTGGCCGGGCTGGCTGCAGGCTACGCGCTTAGCCACGCACTTGAAGACGACAAGCACGGCAACAGTGACTCGGCCACAGCCAGCCCGGCCACCGGCGACAGCGGCTATGTGCCAATGGATGCGCCAGGGCAGCCCGATTTGGGTATGTTTGATGGCGGCACGGGTGCGGGCTGGGACGGCGAAGAGTCCGGCGGCAGCGACGACAGCTGGTAGCGCATAGGGTGAGGACTTGGCTGCGGCCCGCGCAAGCTTGGGCGGTGGGTTTAACAGTGCAAACCATCAGTTAAGCTCGACGGCAAGCGTGTGAACACGCCCACAAGGAGACTGATATGAGCAACTCTGACACCTCGGGTTTTGGCAAATTTGTGCCCGGTTTTGACTTTTTGCAAAATCTTGCCAAGAGCGCCAGCGCTGGGCTCTCGGGCGGAACCAGCGCACCGGGCTTGCCCAATTTATCGCAGTGGCTGGTGCCAAGTCTGAATGTTGAAGACTTGGAAAAGCGCATTGAAGAACTCAAAACCGTACAGTTTTGGTTGGAGCAAAATTCGCGCGCGCTCGCCGCCACCATCCAGGCGCTCGAAGTGCAAAAACTCACCATGGCAACCCTCAAAGGTATGAACTTCACCATGGGCGTGCCCGCAGCAGCTGAAGAATCGTCGCCTGCGAAAGCCTCGGGCTGGCCCATGCCTCCCGCCAGCCCTCCCAGAGACGAGCCCACGAAGGTGCCACCCGCAGCAGCCGCAGGCGAAAAACCCACCGAAACACCCCCAGCGGCTGGAACGGAGAAGCCGAGCTCGGGCGTGGTTGACCCGCTGCAGCTTTGGGGTTCGTTGACGCAGCAGTTCCAGACCATTGCCGCCCAAGCTTTCAAAGAGGTCAGCGACAAAGTGGCGCCCGCTGCAGCCAAGTCCCCAGCGGCACGAAAGAGTGCCAGCAAAAAGCCGACGATCAAAAAGTCCACGAGCCAGCCTACCCTTGCCAAAAAGCCCGCTGCAAAGGCGTCCAAGGCCGTGAAGGCGTCAATTGCTGCTGCGCCTGCACGCCGACGCAGCACCTCGCTGCCCAAGCCATGAAAGTGTTTTCTTACGCCCACGCCACGCACCCGCAGTGGCACATGGCGGCCGACCTGGTGCTGGCGCAATTGCGCGCCCAGCTCGCCAATGCGGCGCACCACGCATCGCCTACCCTGGCGCTGCTCTACATCACCGACCATTACGCCGGCTACGCCCGCGAATTGCTCGATCACCTGAGCGCCGAGCTGCCCACGGTCACCGACTGGTCGGGCACGGTGGGTGTGGGCATTGCGGCCAACAATGTGGAATATTTCGACGAGCCCGCACTGGCCGTCATGCTGCTAGATCTGCCCAGCGACCAGTACCGGGTGTTCTCGGGCGTAGCGCCGCTGGGCTTGGGCTTTGAGGCGCACACCGCGCTGGTGCACGCCGATGGCGACACCGCCGATTTGGGCGAATTGCTCAAAGAAATGTCCGCCCGCACCGGCAGTGGTTACCTGTTTGGTGGCTTGACTAGCAGCCGCGGTGCCAGCGTGCAATTTGCGCTGGCCGCTGACGGCAATGTGCGCGGCCAGGGCCGCGCCGGCGGCGTTTTCAGCGGGGGCCTCAGCGGCGTCGCCTTTGGCCCGGAAGTCGCAATGGTGTCCCGAGTGACCCAGGGTTGCAAGCCCATCTCGCGCGCCCGGGTGGTAACCGAGTGCCAAAACAACGTGGTGCTGACCTTGGACGGCGAACCGGCACTCGACGTGTTGCTGCAAGAACTCGCCGTGTCGCTAGAGCGCCCGCAAGAAGCACTGCAAGCAGTGCGGGCCACGCTGGCCGGCCTGGCCCAGCCACCTACCGGTGGCGACAGCGCAGCAGTGCGCAAAACCGGCAACTTCGGCAGCGAGGTGCTGGTGCGCCACATTGTTGGCTTGGACCCTGGGCGCCACGCCATTGCGCTCAGTGACCAAGTACGCGCTGGCGCGCAGCTGGCGTTTTGCCAGCGCAACGTGGCGGCAGCGCGTGCTGACCTGACGCGCATTTGTGCAGAAATCCGCGAGGAACTCGAACCCGCTGAACTGCTCGAACCGTTGAGCGCCTTGGCCCTGGCACCAGATTCGGCGATTGAAATTGAAGGGGCGCGGCACATTACCGGGGCGGTTTACATCAGCTGTACGGGTCGCGGCGGGGCGCACTTTGGGGGGCCTAGCGCTGAACTGCAGCGCATTCGGCATGCATTGGGCGACGTCCCCTTAGTAGGGTTTTTCGCCGCCGGTGAAGTGGCCTACCACCACTTGTACGCTTATACCGGCGTGTTGACGGTGTTTACTGCCGAAAGCTAGGGCTTTGATTGCCCCGCTGTATCCGGTCAGGCGCTCGCGCGCTGCAGCCGATCGGCCACTGCAGCCCATTCGGGTGTGGCGGGCACAGTTTCTACCCAAATCTCTTGCACACCCGCATCGTCCAAAAAGCGCAAGACTGCGAACAGTTCGTGTGCCGTTTGCGCTGCCGCAGTCGGCATGCGCTGGTGCCACAGCCCCGGCATGATTGCAGGCAGAAAGCTGCGAACATAAATGCCGATTTCTGCGGGGGCAGGCGCCGTAGCCGCCCAGGTCTGCAAAGCTGCCTGTAAGGCTTGTGCATCAAAAAGCCGCACCCGCGCACGCGGCGCGTAATGCGACTGCAGCGTGCCGGAAGCGCGCGGCGCATCAGCCAAGACCCTCTCTGCGGCACTGCGCACCAGCTGGCCGCAGGCCTGGGCGAGCGCTTGGGCGCTGATAGAGCCCGGTCGCAAAAGCACTGGCACGCCCCGCGTGCAGTCGACGATGGTGGACTCAATGCCCAGGCTGCAAGGGCCACCGTCCAAAATCAACAAGCCGTCGCCCAATTCGCTTTGCACATGGGCGGCGGTGGTGGGGCTGACGCGGCCAAAGCGGTTGGCGCTGGGTGCGGCCACGCCCCATATGGCACCATCGGGCCGCTGGCGCAGGGCGCGCAGCAGCGCCTGCGCGCCGGGGTGCGAGGGGCAGCGCAGGCCTACCGAATCTTGCCCGCCCGCCGCCGCCGCCGCCACGCCAGGGCGGCGTGGCAGGATGAGCGTGAGCGCGCCGGGCCAAAACGCGGCCATCAGCGCCTGGGCAAAGTCGGGCACCTGCTGCGCAAAATACGCCACGCCCGAGGCGCCGCCGTCCAGGTCCGCCACGTGCACGATCAAGGGGTGATCCGCTGGGCGCCCTTTGGCAGCAAAAATGCGCGCCACGGCGGCGGCGTTGCAGGCATCGGCGCCCAGGCCATAGACGGTTTCAGTCGGAATGCCCACCAGACCGCCTTCGACCAGGGTTTGCACCGCGCGCGGCAGCGCAGTGGGGTCCGCCAGGGAAAGAATCATGGGCTTTGGTGACTCATTCGGCGCTTAAAAATAGCAAATGACGCAAACGCCGCTCAAAACGCGGCAATGCCCAAAATTTCAGCCGCGCGCAAGGCAGTAGCGCGCACCTGCTCAGGTGTGGCGCCCGTCACGTTCAAGTGGCCCATCTTGCGCCCGGCGCGCGCCTCTTGCTTGCCGTACAGGTGCAAATGCGTGCCGGGCAGCGCCAGCACTGCCGCCCAGTCGGGCACCGAATCCGGCACAGAATCCGCGCCACGCTGGCCCCACAGATCACCCAGCAGATTGAGCATGGTGGCCGGGCTGTGCTGGCGCGGCTGGGTCAGCGGCAAACCGGCCAGGGTGCGCACTTGCAAGTCAAATTGCGACACATCGCAGGCGTTTTGCGTGTAATGGCCGCTGTTGTGGGGCCGGGGGGCAATTTCGTTGACCACCAGGCGGCCGTCAGCCAGCACAAAAAACTCCACACACAGCACACCCACGTAGTCCAGTTCCTGGGCCACCGCGCGCGCGCCAGCCACGGCCTGGGCCGCCAGTGCGGCGGGCAGATTGCCTTCAAACACCTCGGTCACCGCCAAAATGCCCTCGCGGTGTAGATTGCGCTGCACCGGAAAGTTAACCATTGCGCCATCCGCGCCGCGCGCCACGATCACCGAGCATTCCAGCGCCAGCGGCAGCATTTTTTCTAGCACGCAGGGCACTTTGCCCAAGGCGGTCCAGGCGGCAGCCAGCGCGGCGCGGTCTTGCACCCGCACCTGGCCCTTGCCGTCGTAGCCCATGCGCGCGGTTTTCAGAATGCCGGGCAGCAAGTCATCGGCCACCTGTGCCAGTTGCTCGGGCGTGTTGATTTCAGCGTACGGCGCGCAGGCCACGCCGCAGCGCACAAAGTGGGCTTTTTCTAGCGCGCGGTCTTGCGCAATGGCCACGGCGGCAGCGCCCGGCGCCACGCGGCGTTGCGCGGCCAGGCTGCGCAGCGCGTCGGCGGGCACGTTCTCAAATTCGGTGGTGATGGCGGCGCAGCAGGCGGCCAGTTGGGCCAAGCCCGTAGCGTCGGTGTAGCCGGTCTGTATGTGGTGGTGGCTGACCAGACCGGCCGGGCTGGCCGGGTCCGGGTCGAGCACGGCGGTGGCGTAGCCCATGGCCTGGGCGGCGTGCACAAACATGCGCCCGAGCTGACCGCCACCCATCACACCCAGGGTCATGGCCTGACCGTCTACCGCGGTGCCGGGCAACAGTGGCGCGTTAGCGTCTGCCAGCGGGTTCATAGGCCCACCACACCGGCGCCCAGACGGGGAATGGGCAGTTCCATGGCGCGCGCGGCTTCGGTTTGCGCTGCGCGAAAGGCTTCTAGCTGCGCCAGCAAGGCGGCGTCGCCGCTGGCCATCATGGCCACGGCAAACAACGCGGCATTGGCCGCACCCGCTGCGCCAATGGCAAAAGTAGCCACCGGCACGCCCTTGGGCATTTGCACGATGCTGTAGAGCGAATCCACGCCCTGCAAATGCTTGCTTGCCACCGGCACGCCCAGCACCGGCACCGTGGTTTTGGCCGCCAACATGCCGGGCAAATGCGCTGCGCCCCCGGCGCCCGCGATGATGGCGCGCAGGCCCCGGCGGGCTGCGGCTTGGGCATAGGCGTACATATCGTCGGGCATGCGGTGGGCGGAGAGCACCTGCGCCTCAAAACCGATGCCAAACTGTTGGAGAATCTGTACCGCGTGTTGCATGGTGTCCCAGTCAGAGCTGGAGCCCATAACGACGCCGATGTGGATGGTGGTCATAGTGGTGGATGCGCCGGTGCGTACCGTCGCCCTGCGCAGCGCGACCACCCGGCTTGGATGCTAGACCCGCAATTTTACTTTTTACACCCCGAGGCCCCCGCAGATGATCGACGTCACCCTTGAAAACTTTGAAACCGAAGTCATTGCCGCCTCGCACCAGGTGCCGGTGCTGCTGGACTTTTGGGCGCCCTGGTGCGGCCCGTGCAAGGTGATTGGCCCGCTGCTGGAAAAGGTGGAGGCCGATTACGAAGGCCGCTTCAAGCTGGTCAAAATTGACTCGGACCAGGAGCAGCAGCTCTCCAAGGCCTTTGGCATACGCAGCATTCCCACCTGCGTGCTGATGATTGCAGGCAAGCCGGTGGACGGCTTTATGGGCGCGGTGCCCGAGGGCCAGCTCAAAAGCTTTTTAGACAAGCACCTGCCCAGCGCCGACGAACTGGCCGCACAAGACAGCGCCGAAGACGCCCAGGCCCTGCTGGCCGCGGGTGACCCGCAGGCCGCGCTCAACTAACTGCTGGAGACCTTGAGCCGCGACCCCGGCAACGACGACGCCCGCTTTGACTACGTCAAGCTGCTGATTGAAACCAACGCCCTAGAAGACGCCGCCGCAGCGCTCGCCCCGGCGCTTGCCGCCATTCCACGCCAACTGCGCTTTGAAGCGCTGGGCCACTTTTTGGACGCGATCAACTTTGTGATGAGCGACGAGCGCGGCACCTGGGGGCCAGAGCAGTTTGACGCCCTGATTGCCGCCAACAAGCGCGACTTTGACACCCGCCTGGCCAAGGCCCGTGTGCTGATGGTGGGCGGCATGTGGACGCAGGCCATGGACGAATTGCTAGAAATCATCCTGCGCGACAAGACCTGGAACAAAGAAGTGGCGCGCAAAACCTTTATCGCCATCTTGGAGCTGCTCACCCCACCCAAACCCAAGGCCACCCCAGACACAGGCAAGGCCGCAGGCGGCATTGAGCTGCTGGGCAAAGCGGTGGTCAACAACGACCCGCAGGCCCAACTGGTGTCCAGCTACCGGCGCAAGCTGAGCATGGCGCTGAACTGAGGCGTCTCGCACACTGGAAAGTAAACGCCAGCGCGCGGAGCCTGTACCCTTGCACCGCCCATCAAGCCGTCAAGCGCGCCAGGGCTTCTTGGTACTTGGCTGCGGTTTTTTGGATGACCGCGTCGGGCACGCGGGGCGCGGGCGGGGTTTTGTCC
>JARXAU010000155.1 GCA_029865675.1 Rhodoferax sp. | reverse complement strand
GACGTGGACTGCGGATCAAGCAACGCCAGGCTGGCAATGCGCAACACAAAAAACAATTGCAAGCCCAGCGAGGCAAGCGCAATCAAGCTCAAAAAGCGCAACCACGGCTTCACTGGGGCACCATCGCCTTGGTTTGCAGGGTTGCGTCTTTGGTAAAGGTAAAGCGCGACACGACCACGAGCTGGTCCACCGTCTTGCGCATCTCCGGAGTAAAGGCGCCAAATGGACCGGCTTTTCGGGCGATCTCTTGGGCACGCCGGTCCAAGTCGCGGTTACCCGAGGACTTGGCGACCTCGGCCTCTAGCACCACGCCCTTGTCGTCCACGGTGAGCACCATGGTCAAACTGCCATAGAGTTTTTCACCGCGTTTTTGCGGGAAATAAGTAGTCCCGCGCGCCTCGATGGTCTGGCGCATGCCGTCGTAGTACACCGCATAGCTGACCTCACGCACCGCCGGGCTCACGTAGCGTTTGCGCGGACGCGCATTTTCCGCGTCAATGCGATTTTCAATTTTGGCCAAGAGTCTGACCATTTCGCGCCGCTTTTTCTCTAACGCTTCCCGCTCTTGCGGTGAACTGGCGCTTTTGTTTTGCGCTTCGCTTAGCGCGGTGAGTTGCTCCTTAACACGGCTTAGCAGCAGGTTTTGCTGCTGCTGCAGGCTTTGGCGCTCTTGGGCAGTAGCGGCCTGTATGGCGTCGCCGTCCAGGGATTCGGGAGCCGGAGCCAACATGCTGGTGGCAATACCCTGCGCCGCTTCACCACCACCGGCCAACGAGGTTTGTGCCAGCGCTTGCGCGTTCTCGGGCGGCAATTCGCTGCGTGCATTGACCAACACCACGTCAAGCGTCGCATCAGTGAACATGCGGTCGAATTCCTTCGGGTTGGAAAAGCGCAGTGCGATCACGAAAACATGCAAAGCCAGCGACACCAGCAATGCGCGCTGCAACAAGCTCGCGCGCGCCCATTGCCGTCGCACCGTATGTTGCAGGCCGGCCATTTCAGCGCTAGCTGACGTCACCCAACGGGGCCTCATCGACGTCCACCGCAATAGCGATAGGCCCCGAGACTTCGTCGTCTTCCTGTGCCTCGTCGCCCAGCGCGTCGGGCGCACTGCCATCAAGCGCTGGGGCGTCCAAGCGCTCGACCACCGTGCCGTGAATATCCAGGGTGATCAAGTCCATCTCGCCCAAGCGCACCCGCACCCGCGCGCCGCGCGGCAGGCCTTGCGCGCCCATCACCGGGAGCACCAGCGGCAGCGTATCGGCGCGCACCATGTTTTCTTTAAACACGCTGCACTCCAGCTCCAGCACCGCGTTTTGCTGCAAATACTTGAGCGTCCAAAAGCGTTCCATCGCCCCCTGAAAACCGCTGTAAGCGCTGTAAGCGGCGTCAAAGCTAGAGATGATGGAGAACAGCGCCGCGTCCTTGGGCTTAAAGGGGGCGGCCAGCGCGGCCGTGCTGCCGTGGCGGGCGCAGGCAATGATCTGCCACTGGTTGACCATATCGGTGTAGCGGCGCAAAGGCGAGGTGCTCCAGGCGTAGCTTTTGACGCCGATGCCGGCATGGGGCAGCGCCTTGGTGCCCATGCGCACCTTGACGCCCGGTGCCAGCGAGGCCTGGCTGCGGTAAATGGCGGGCACGCCCAGTTCAGCCATCCAATTGCCCCAGGTGCTGTTGGCCAAAATCATGGCCTCGGCCACAATCAAATCGAGGGGCGCACCACGTTGCCGGGTACTGATCAGCACTTGCTCGTCGCCTTGCGGCTCGGCACCCTCGTTACCTACGAGCTTGAAGTTGTAATCCGGGCGGTTAAAGGTCTCGGGCTTGCCGCGCACCACTTCGCGCTGTGCTTTGAGGCTGCGCGCCAAGCGGTGCAAAAACGCGAGCTGGGGCTGCAGGCCGGTCAGTGGCGCGGGTTCGCTGCCCGGCGTGGCCAAGGCGGTTTGCAACCATTCTTCGGTCACGATGGCATCCAACTGGTCGTGGCGCAGGTTGTGGCTGATGGGCACGCTCTCCAACCGGGTTTGGCTGGCCACAATCGCCAGCGTGGCCTCGTCCACGGTCACGTACAAGCTCACTGCGGGGCAATCGCGCCCCTCTTGCAAGGTGTAGCTTTGCACCACTGCGTCGGGCAGCATGGTGACTTTGTATCCCGGCATGTAGACGGTGGACAAACGCGCGCGGCCCAGGCGGTCTATGTCGCCCTCAGGCACCAGGGCCAGGCCCGGCGCGGCAATGTGCACGCCCACGGTAACCGTACCGCTGCCCAGGCCTTGCACCGACAAGGCGTCGTCAATCTCGGTGGTGGCGGAGTCGTCAATGGAAAAGGCCGACGCAAGTGCGCGCGGCAGCGGCTCGGTGATGGCAGGCGCCGAGGTGGTGGCAAAGCCGGTGCCCTGGGGAAAATTTTCCAGCAAAAAGCGCTTCCAGTGGAACTGGTACGGGGAGTCAATGGCGCCGCTGCGCTGCAGCAGGTCCAGGGGCGCGGTACGGGTGGCGCGTGAGGCCTCGACCACGGCCTTGTATTCGGGGGCGTTTTTGTCGGGCTTGAACAAAATTTTGTAGAGCTGCTCGCGCACCGGCTGGGGGCATACGCCCTCGCCCAGTTCCTGCGCCCACTGGACAATCAGCGCGAGCGTGGCCTTCTTCTTCTCAATGGCCACCAGCGCCTGGGCAATCACCTCGGCAGACGCTTTGCGGAAAAAACCCTTGCCCGCGCGGCGAAAGTAGTGCGGCGCATCAAACAGGCGGATCAGCATGGCGGCCTGCTGCTCTATCGTGGCGTCTTTGCTGAAGTAGTCACGCGCCAAGGTGGCAAAAGCAAAGTCATCGTCAGGGGAAAACTCCCAGGCCAATTCCAGTTCAATGGTTTCGCTCAGCGCCTGCGCAGCGGCCATAAAGGCAGCAGGGGCCGGTTTTTCAAAGCGCAGCAGCACGTGGGCCAACTTGACCTTGACGCGCTTGCCACTGTCGAGCTCGACTTGCGCCGAGGCATCGCTCTCTGACAACACCCGACCGGCCATGAATTTTCCGGCTTCATCAAACAATACAAACATGGCGCAGATTCTCCCATGGCGAGTGACGGGTCGCTGTGCCGCCCGATAATCGGTCCATGGCCACTCCCTTCGGAAAAATCAGCTTGCGCAGCCGCATCGCCGGGTGGGTTGTGGGCATGGACGGTCCACTGGCCTTCATCGTGTTCGTGCTGGCGTGCGCCGGATTGCTGGTCATGTATTCCAGCGGCTACGACCACGGCACCCGCTTTGCCGACCATGCGCGCAATATGTTGATTGCGGGCCTGGTGATGTTTGTCGCCGCGCAAATCCCACCGCAGCGGCTCATGGGCCTGGCCGTCCCGCTCTACATTGCCGCCGTGGCGCTGCTGGTGGCAGTGGCGGTTTTTGGTGTGACCAAAAAGGGAGCGCGCCGTTGGCTGAATGTGGGCGTGGTGATTCAGCCCAGCGAGATTTTGAAAATCGCAATGCCGCTGATGCTGGCCTGGTACTTCCAAAAGCGCGAAGGGCAGTTGCGGCCTCTGGACTTTGCGGTCGCCGCCGTCTTGTTGGGTATTCCGGTGGGCTTGATCATGCGCCAGCCGGACCTCGGTACCGCCTTGCTGGTGCTGGCTGCGGGCCTGGCCGTCATCTTTTTTGCGGGTGTGAGTTGGAAGTTAATCATCCCGCCTGCGTTACTGAGCCTTCTGGCTTTGGTGTTGTTGGTTGCCTTTGAGCCCACGCTGTGCGCCGACGGTGTGCGATGGCCCGTGTTGCACGACTACCAGCAGCAGCGTATTTGTACCTTGTTAGACCCCTCGCGCGATCCTCTGGGCAAGGGTTTTCACATCATCCAGGGAATGATTGGTATTGGCTCAGGCGGGGTGCTTGGCGTGGGGTTTATGAACGGCACCCAAACGCACCTGGAATTTATCCCCGAACGCACCACCGACTTTATCTTTGCGGCCTTCTCCGAAGAGTTCGGTCTTTTAGGTAATGTGCTGCTGATCGCTGGCTTTATCGCGCTCATATTGCGCGGACTGGCCATCGCGCTAGACGCACCCACCCTGTTCTCCCGGTTGCTGGCGGGCAGCATTGCCATGATCTTTTTCACCTACGCCTTTGTCAACATGGGCATGGTCAGCGGCATCTTGCCGGTGGTCGGCGTGCCCTTGCCTTTTATAAGCTACGGCGGCACCGCTATGGTGACCTTGGGATTTGCCTTGGGCATACTGATGTCCATTGCGAACGCGCGGCGTTTGGTACAAACCTAGATCCCTTTGCGCCAGGGCGCACCATGATGCAAGGCATGGCCCGTCTCGAAGCGGGGCATCGTCCGCAGCCTAAAATGGCCCGATGATCTCTCGCGAACCCACCATCGAACGTTTGGCCACGGCCAAATCCCTGCTTCTTACCCCCTTTGGTTTAGACGAATCGCACCTCGCGCGCGCCTTGGCTGAAATAAAGATGCAGAAGGTTGATGAGGCCGACCTGTACTTTCAATACACCCGCTCCGAGGGCTGGAGCCTCGAAGAAGGCATTGTCAAAACCGGCTCGTTCAGCATTGACCAGGGCGTGGGCGTGCGCGCCGTCAGCGGCGAAAAAACCGCTTTTGCTTATTCCGACGACATTTCTGAGGCCGCGTTGCTGGATGCCGCACGCACCGTGCGCACCATCGCAAGTGCCGCCCAAAACCGCCGCACCAGCGTGCCCAGGCCCAAAGTCGCCCGCAGCCGCTCGCTCTACCCCGACCAAGACCCCATCTCCACCCTCGACAGTGCCACCAAGGTCGCGCTCTTGGGCAAGGTGGAACGCCTGGCGCGCGCCAAAGACCCGCGCGTGGCCCAAGTGATGGCCGGACTGGCCATGGAATACGACGTGGTGCTGATCGCGCGCGCCGACGGCACCTTGGCCGCCGACGTGCGCCCCCTGGTGCGCCTGTCGGTCACGGTGATTGCCGAACAAAAAGGCCGACGCGAAATGGGCTCGTCTGGCGGTGGTGGCCGCTTTGGCTTGGTTTATTTTGACGATGCGCAAATCACCGAGTATGTGGACCAGGCAGTACACGCGGCGCTGACCAACCTGGAAGCGCGCCCGGCACCTGCGGGCGAAATGACGGTAGTGCTGGGTTCGGGCTGGCCCGGCATCTTGCTGCACGAAGCCATTGGCCATGGCCTAGAAGGCGACTTCAACCGCAAAGGCTCCAGCGCCTTCAGTGGCCGCATTGGCCAGCGCGTGGCGGCCAAAGGCGTTACCGTGCTGGACGACGGCACGATTGCCGACCGGCGCGGCTCGCTCAATGTGGACGACGAGGGCAACACCAGCGGACGCAATGTGCTGATTGAAGACGGCATTTTGAAGGGCTACATCCAAGACGCCATGAACGCGCGCCTGACGGGCGTGGCACCCACCGGCAACGGCCGGCGTGAAAGCTACGCCCACGTACCCATGCCGCGCATGACCAACACCTACATGCTAGGCGGCGACAAAGACCCGCAGGAAATCGTCAAAAGCATCAAAAAAGGCCTTTACGCGACCAACTTTGGCGGCGGGCAGGTCGACATCACTTCGGGCAAATTTGTGTTCTCCGCCAGCGAAGCCTATTGGGTGGAAAACGGTAAGATTTTGTACCCAGTCAAAGGCGCCACCATTGTGGGCAGCGGCCCGGAATGTTTGAAGCGCGTGAGCATGATCGGCAACGACATGCGCTTAGACAGCGGCGTGGGCACCTGCGGCAAAGAAGGTCAAAGCGTACCAGTGGGAGTGGGCCAACCCACCCTGCGCATCGACGGACTGACCGTGGGCGGCACTGCCTAAGCGGGCAACGGCAAGGTTTGGGTTTGCGTCCTTTCTTCGCGGGGGCCCGCGACACCATTCCCATGCTGGTGGGCGCTGCACCTTTCGGCCTGATTTTCGGCACCTTGGCTATTGCGAGCGGCTTGCCAGTGTGGCTGACCCTAGGCTTGTCCGCGCTGGTCTTTGCCGGCTCTTCCCAGTTTGTGGCGGTCAGCCTGATAAGCACAGGGTCGGCCTTGCCGGTCATCTGGCTTACCACCTTGGTGGTCAATTTGCGCCACGCGCTTTACAGCGCAACCTTGCTGCCCTATGCCCGCGCTCTGCCCGCCCGCTGGCGTTGGGCCTTGGCCTTTTGGCTCACCGATGAGACCTTCGCAGTAGTAGAAACCCAGTTGCGCCACCACGCCAGCCTGCAAGACGGCGCGCATTACTGGCTGGGCTCGTCCCTGGCGATGTATTTCAACTGGCAGATTTGGACGATTGCGGGCGTGTTGCTGGGCCAAAGCGTGCCGGGCCTGGCGACCCTGGGCTTGGACTTTGCCATGGTGGCAACCTTTGCCGCCATCGTGGCGCTGCAGTTGCGCGAGCGGCCCGTGTTGTTTGCAGCGGTGGTGGCCGGTACGGTGGCCCTGCTGGCACGCGCCCTGCCCTTCAAGCTGGGCCTGATGCTGGCGGCGGTAGCGGGTGTGGGCGCTGGAATGCTGGCAGAAGCCTGGTCCCGGCGTGCCGATCTTCCCGACCCGGATGGCGCGCCATGAACGGCGATTTGGCGCTCGCCCTAGCGGGCATGGTGGTGGTCACTTACGGCATCCGGCTGAGCTTTTTAGTGTTTGGCCACCGATTGACTTTCCCCGCCTGGCTGGAACGCGCCCTGCGCTACGTGCCCGCAGCCGTGTTGACCGCGCTGGTAGTGCCCATGGCGCTGGCCCCCCAAGACGCCATCGATTTGTCCTTGCACAACGCCTACCTGCCGGGCACCGTGGCGGCGATTGCCTTGGCACTGTGGAGCCGCCAGACGCTGACCGCCATCGTCGGCGCCTTTGTGGTGTTCGGCTTGTGGCGCTGGCTAGTGGCGTGAGTCGTGGAGAAAATGACTTGTGCTACATTTTCCCTATGCATCGCGTCGCTTTTTCCTTTAGCTATTTTTGCTTCTCCAACGCCACTGGCGGAAGAGAGTTCTGAACGTAGCTGAAAAAACGTCCCGATACTTCTTGAACCGCCGGCCTCCCCGGCGGTTTTTTTATGCCTTTTTGATTTTGATTGACTGCTAAAGGAGATGTTCCCCATGACCGCAAGCGCTGACCGCACCAGCACCACCGACAACGAACGCATCAAGGACATCACCGTGCTGCCGCCCCCCGAACACCTGATCCGCTTTTTCCCCATCAGCGGCACCGCCGTCGAGACCCTGGTGTCGAGTACGCGTCGGCGCATCCAAAGCATCATGGCGGGCAAGGACGACCGGCTGCTGGTCATCATCGGCCCCTGCTCCATCCACGATCCGGCAGCCGCTCTGGACTACGCACGCCGCCTGGTGGAGCAACGCGCGCATTACGCCGACACGCTGGAGATCGTGATGCGCGTGTATTTCGAGAAGCCCCGCACCACCGTGGGCTGGAAAGGCCTGATTAACGACCCCTACCTGGACGAGAGCTTTCGCATTGATGAGGGCCTGCGTATGGCGCGCCAGTTGCTGATCGATATCAACCGCCTGGGCTTGCCTGCGGGCAGCGAGTTTTTGGACGTGATTTCGCCGCAGTACCTGGGCGACCTGATTGCCTGGGGCGCGATTGGTGCGCGCACCACCGAGAGCCAGGTGCACCGCGAGCTGGCCTCGGGCATTTCGGCGCCGATTGGCTTCAAGAACGGCACCGACGGCAATATCAAAATCGCCACCGACGCCATCCAGGCCGCCGCCGGGGGCCACCACTTTTTGTCGGTGCACAAAAACGGCCAGGTCGCCATAGTGCAAACCCAGGGCAACCCGGACTGCCACGTGATTTTGCGCGGCGGCAAAGCGCCCAATTACGACGCGGCCAGCGTGGAGGCCGCCTGCCAAGACCTGGTAAAGGCCCAATTGCCGCCCACCCTGATGGTGGACTGCAGCCACGCCAACAGCAGCAAACAGCATGAAAAGCAGCTCGATGTCGCCCGCGATATCGCTGCCCAGGTTTCTGGCGGCTCCACCCGTGTGTTTGGCGTGATGGTGGAAAGCCACCTGCACGCGGGCGCGCAAAAGTTCACACCAGGCAAAGACAATCCGGCCGCGTTGACCTACGGTCAAACCATTACCGACGCCTGCCTGGGCTGGGACGATTCGCTGGAAGGCCTGGAAGTGCTGTCGCAGGCGGTCAAGGCGCGCCGGGTGCGGCGCAACGCAGCGACCTGAGCGGCCCGGCAACTCCCCCGGCGTGGAGCCGGGGGGCGATGGTTGAGCCCCACAGGTAATCGCTGCGCACCACGTGGCGGCCAGGCCTGCCCACGGCCGACGGAACCGCCGTTTACCCAGCCCGCAAGAGCGCGGCGATTTTGTCGTGCACCCCGCCAAAGCCGCCGTTGCTCATGCACAAAATATGGTCGCCTGGGCGCGCCTGCGCGGCCACAAGTGCAGCCAGCGCGTCGATAGTGGGCGCCACCTGGGCGCGCTCGCCCATGGGCGCCAAAGCCTCGGTCGCGTCCCAACCCAGACCCCCGCCATGACAAAAAGCCAAGTCCACTTCTTCTAGGCTCCAGGGCAACTGCGCCTTCATGGTGCCGAGCTTCATGGTGTTGGAGCGCGGCTCAAACACCGCCAAAATGCGCGCCGCCCCCACGCTGCGGCGCAAGCCGTTCACCGTGGTGCGAATCGCCGTGGGGTGGTGGGCGAAGTCGTCGTAAATCGTCACCGGTGCTGCATCTGGCGCGTTGCCCAAAAAGACGCGCGCGCACACTTCCATGCGGCGTTTGACATTCTCAAAGCTCGCCAACGCCACCGCTGCGTCTGCGGGCGCCACGCCCACGTGCTCGGCTGCGGCGATGGCGGCCAGCGCATTGAGCTGGTTGTGCACCCCGCTCAGCGCCCACTGCACGCGGGCAACGGGTTCGCCCCCATGCAGCACCACAAAATCAGCGGGCTCGCCCACCGCGCTGAAGTCGCTCACCGCGGCGCCAAAACTGCGCACTACGCTCCAGCAGCCCCGGTGCAGCACGCGCGCCAGACTTTCTTCCAGGCCATTGACCACAATGCGGCCACTGCCCGGCACGGTGCGCACCAGATGGTGAAACTGGCGCTCAATGTCCGCCAGGTTGTCAAAAATATCGGCGTGGTCGAACTCCAGGTTATTGAGCACCGCAGTACGCGGCCGGTAGTGAACGAACTTGCTGCGCTTGTCAAAAAACGCGGTGTCGTACTCGTCGGCTTCGATCACAAAGTACGGTCCGCTGGAAGGGGAATCAGCCCTGTGGATGGGGAGCGTGGGGGCACCCAACCTCGCGGAGACGCCAAAATTCAGCGGCACGCCGCCCACCAAAAAGCCCGGCTGCAAACCCGCGCATTCCAATATCCAGGTCAGCATGG
>JARXAU010000093.1 GCA_029865675.1 Rhodoferax sp. | reverse complement strand
AGTTGAACCCTTTGAACTACGCACCCGCAGGCCCAAGCTATGACCTGTTGACCACCGACAACATGGGGGGCTTCAGCTCTTCGGGCATCAATTTCACCCGTCGGCACATCCAAACCTTGACACAGGGCTACTATTTCAATGAGATTAGTGGGGAGGTGACCAACGACACAGTGCTCCTGCAAGCCCAGGGCGACCTGACCATCGACCGACTGGTCAACGTCAACTTGCTCACCACCTTGGCGGCACCGCGGATTGCGGCGCTGATGACCGATAAAACCAAGTCTGCGGTCTACCGCAACTTCGCCGCCTCACGGACGCAGGCACAAAAAGAAGTGCTGGCGGCCTTTCGCATCTACAACGGTGCCGACATGATGAGCGGCGACACCGACCTCACGACGGTCACGGTGCCCGCCAATTTCAATGAACTCGACATTGCCAAAGACGCCACACCCAACAAGATTTTGGTGGCCTTGTCTGCCCTGGTGATGCAGATTGGCGGTAACGGCGTTGGGGTGAGCCAATTCATCGCCAACTTCCAGCTCGACCTCAAAGACGATGGCTTGATCAACGGCACGGCGGGCTCCAGTGCACTGCAAACCAGCATCAACACCGCGTCTGCGGCGGTCAACCTCAGCACCGTAGCCACCAACCTGAACACCTTTTACGCGCAGCCATTCAATCTGGGTGCCTTGACGAGCAGCACCACCTACAGCGCAGCCCAACTGACCCCCTGGGTGGACAGCTCGGGCGGGGTTGATCTGGTGGTGGACAAGTTCAAGTCCATCAGCACCACCGCCGTGGTGGGCACGGTGAGCAAATCAGCGCTGGCCTACGTGGTGGGCAGCGACGACGCGGGTACGTGCTTTTCAGTGGGATCGGTCTCCAGCGTATCGGGCACGACATCCACGGCTACCACTGCCGTCACCGGCACTTTGTACGTGACCACCACGGGCGCGACCGCCAACGCCAACACCATGGCCACCACCACCGAAAACACCGCCCCGGTACTGGTGACCCAAGGCCAAAGCGTGGTCTTGGGCCTGACCGCCACCGCAGCGGGCAGCTATGCTGGCTTTATCCAGCGCTCTGCCCTCCCGTCGTCCGGTGTTTGCCCGACGACGACGCCCACGAGCGGGACAACCCGGGTACAAAAGTACGGCATTACGGCCACCGCTGCTGCGACCGCGCCAGGCGCGCCCACCAGCGTGGTGGCGACGGCAGGAGCGGGGCAAGCCAGCGTGGCTTTCACCCCGCCCGCATCGACAGGAAGCTCTGCGATTACGGGTTACACCGCTAGTTGCCTGGTAGGCACCACCGAAACGACCAGAAAAACGGTCACGGGAACGATCAGCCCGATTGCGGTGACGGGCCTGACCAACGGAAGCGAGTATTCCTGTACGGTTACAGCGAGCAACAGCACCTCAACCAGCGTTACCTCCTCTGTGGCCAAGGTAACGCCTGTGGCGGCTGCGACGGTGCCGGGTGCGCCAAGCCTGGTTTCGGTGATTGCAGCTGCAGGCAAAGCGACGGTGAAATTTACCGCGCCTACGTCTAACGGTGGTTCGGCTATCACGGGATACGACGCTTCATGTGTGAACGGCACCACCACCAAGACTGTTAGCACGACGACCACGACTGCTACCTCTATTGTGGTGACTCCCTTGTCCAACGGCTTGGTCTACACCTGCAGCGCGCAGGCCAAAAACGCCGTGGGCTCCAGCCTTGCATCCGCTTCGGCAGTGGTAGTTCCAGGGGCCACCACAACGACCAAGCCCGGTGTGCCAACGGTGACTAGCGTCACGGCGGGTGTTGGGCAGATCACGGTGGCGTTTACCAAAGCTGCTACGAGTACCACCGCGGGTGCTGCCACGGGCTTCATTGCGACCTGCACCCCAACCGGCAGCGCGGCGGTGGTGGCAACCGGTGCGTCCACGGCAAGCTCCATCGTCGTCACGGGACTAACGGCCGGCGCCAGCTATACCTGCGTCGTAGGGGCGTACAACACCGGCGGAATGAACACTACAACACTCTCCAACGCGCTCTCAAGCACGCCAACAGCGGCGAGCACGACTGTGACGTATTCAACACCTGCCAACTTTGCCGCCGTGATTGCGAAAACCTATACGCCGACTACCTCGTTGACGGCGTCCACCACAGTCACCAACCGCGGCTACTACATGATCTCGGACACGGCGACGACGCCCAGCTACGCGACCATCAGTTCAGGTTACAGCGCTGCAGCGGGGTACACAGTCGCGTCTGGCACGCTGACCTCTACGGCGACGTACAACGACTATCTGACCAAGACCATGCAGCTGGTCAAGGCGGGAGACGGGTACTACCGCATCGACTCCTATTTGCACCCGAACAACTCCATTGACTGGGGTGGAAGCGTGGCTAGCCCCACTTTGAAATTTGTCAACAATTTTGGGAAAACGATCACGACTGGCAACGGCTTTGTGACCTTCGACGTGACCGTCAATGCGACCACCAAAGTGGCCACCCTTCAAGCGAAAAACCGCTACACCTACGCTACGACGGCGACGGTTGGCACTACTGGAAGTACCTCGTACGCAGGCTCGTACACCAAGGACACTGTGTTTGCGGGCGCGAGTCGGTACGTCAAGCTGACGGGTACCACTTACTCATTGGAAACAGCAGCCACGTCCTTTTATCTGTATACCTCGCCGCTCAATCTGGGCATCCCGACCTTTATGGATCCGATGACAACCAGCTTCGTAACTCAAGCGGCTGCCCCCTTCCTGAACAAGGTGTCAACCACCGCAGCCTACGAAGCGAAAGCTGCTGCAGGCGTAAATTCCACTTACAGCGACCAGGTCTCGGCTTCGGGAGCCAACGCGACGACCAAGCTCAAAGCCGATGCACGCCTTGCACTGATAAAGACTGCGGTGGAGGCCAACAACCATGGCAGCCTGCGCTACGCGCCGGCCTTGTACACGGCGTTTCGTGATGCTTTGTTGGCGAACACGCTGGTGAGTGACTCCATCTCCGATGGCACGCCGGGCCAGAATCTGGTGCCTTATGTTTATTTCACCAATGAGATGGACAGTTCGGGGGTCTACCATCCCTTTATGGTGGTGGTGAACTATGGCAACCAGGCCTCACCAAATGGGCTAAAAGATGTGCCCAGCCCACCTTGTTCTGGAACTTGCGGTACGGCGGTGACCCGGTTCTCGAATCTTGAGCAATACACAACCATGATTCCGATGCGAAATTATGGGCAGGTCAGCGCCGTAACAGAGAACGCAACCTTGACCACAAATTTGTGGAGCGACGCTTCTGGAAAGGTCGGTACCACGGTGTTGGAAAAGAACGTTTACACCTATGCCGACACTGCCGATAACGGTTTACTCATTGACGGCTCGGTGATGTTTCCTGCCTTTAACAACACCTTGGTTCCGTCTCACTTGCGGGGTGAACTGTCTGCCAGCGGCTGCCACGTGGGGCAGGGTGGCGGCGGCCCGCACTGCCACGCGGACGGGTACCAATCAGGCAAAGGCCTGGGTCTGTATAACGACGCCGACTATGACGGTAAAACGCACCCACCTCTGATTGGGTTTGGCTACGATGGCATAGCGCTCTTCGGCCAATATCGCAGCGTTACCGACAAGGCAATGCTGGGCTATGACAGCCTGGATGCATTCGGTGGCCATGACCACGACTCGATTGGCTACCACTACCACGCACACACGGTGGTGGATTACCAACCGGTCGGATTAAGCACGTCTTCCAAAAGCACGATGCATGTGCTGATGAAGGGGGCATACGTCGGGAAAATTGACACTATTCCTTACTTCAGAAGCCGGACGAACAACAGTCTGACTAACAACAAATACATGGGTGGGCAGTGAGTAGTCGTGGCGAGTTTTAAATCGAACTGGCTTTGCAAGGCGGTTGTAATCCTCGCAGCGGCCTTCCTCCCCCTGTATGCAAACTTGGCAGTCGCTCAGGTGCCAGTCCAGGCTCATCCTGTGGCGCACTACAACGCCGTAGAGCTCAAGCGCGAGGCCGCGACGCGCGTGAGCTTCGCCTTTGCCCTGAACCTTCCCCAGGTCTTGCACCAATTGCTTGCGCCGCAACTGGCCTACCCGGCTTTCCTGCAAAGTTACGCCGACATGCCGGACCCGGCGCTGGAGAAAGAAATCACCAAGGCGATCGCGGCCCTGGGCACAAAGGCCTACTTCACCCTGCCCTCGGGCGCCAAAGCCCACCTCACACAGTGGCAATTGCCAGACAGGCAGGCGCTACGCGACTCGTTGAAAACCAGCCTGCTGCTTCTCAGCATGCCGCCCAGCATCTCCTCGCACCTGGACCCGGTGCTCGTACTGGCCCAAGTGCAGGCCAAAACATCGGTCAACCGGGTGCAATTGCAGCTGCCCCCGGCGCTGTTTCCCATCATCGTCAGCTTGAAGAACGACAAGTTCTGGCTCACCGAACAGATACCGATGGCCATCGTGGAGTTTGATTAGCGCAGCCGGTCCAAGGTGGCACACTCCCTGCCTTTGACTTTGCTACAGTGGCGCAGCCGCTGTTTTATTGATGACCGCAACTTCTCACCCCGCAGCCACTTCCTACCTTATCGGCGTGGACACCGGCGGCACCTACACCGACGCCGCCATCATCGAAGCCCAAGGCCACAAGGTCGTGGCATCGGCCAAGTCCATCACCACCAAGGGCGATCTGGCCATTGGCGTGACTGGCGCCATTACGGACGCGATTGCCCAACTGCCCCAGGGTCTGGCGGCCAAGGACATTGCGCTGGTCTCGGTGTCCACCACGCTGGCCACCAACGCCGTGGTCGAGGGTCACGGCAGCGCGGTGGGCGTGGTGCTGATCGGCTTTGACGCCGCCATGGTGGAGCGCACCGGCATTGCCAAAGCATTCCCCGGCATTCCGATAGCGGTGATTGACGGCGGTCACGACCACAACGGCGACGCCCGCGTGGCGCTGGACGTAGATGCTCTGGGCGCGGCCCTACAGGCGATGGCACCCAAGGTGGACGCATTTGCCGTGGCGTCTGCCTTTGCGGTGCGCAACGCCGCGCACGAGCTGCAGGCGCGCGCGTTCATCGTAGAGGCCACGGGAAAACCGGTCACCCTGTCCACCGAGTTATCGTCTTCGCTGGACGCGCCCCGGCGGGCGCTCACCGCCACGCTCAACGCGCGCCTGATCGCCCGCGTCTCGGGTCTGATCGACGCCGTGGGCCGCTCCATGGCGCAACTCGGCGTGAACTGTCCGCTGATGATCGTCAAGGGCGACGGCAGCCTGGCCTTGGCGCACAGCGTCGCCACCCGGCCCATAGAGACGGTGCTCTCCGGTCCTGCGGCCAGCCTGGTGGGGGCACAGTGGCTCTCGGGCTTGCAAAGCTTCATCATGTCCGACATGGGCGGCACCACCACGGATTTGGGCGTGCTGATCGACGGGCGGCCCAAGGTGAATGAAGAGGGCGCCGAAGTCGGCGGCTGGCGCACCATGGTGCGCGCCATCGACGTGCGCACCATCGGCCTGGGCGGCGACAGCGAAGTGGCGCTGGGCGCGGCGGGCAAGCTCACCATCAACCCCCAGCGCATCGTGCCGGTGTCGCTGCTGGGCCACCGCTACCCGCAGGTGCTGGCCATGTTGCAGGCCGATTTGGCCGATGTGGAAGGCGGCGGCGCGTTGCACGGGCGCTTTGTGCTGCTGCCCTTCGGCGCGCGGTCGGGCACCGACTCCGAATCCGGCGCCCGGTCGGGTACCGACGCCGAACCCAGCGCCCGGTCGGG
>JARXAU010000080.1 GCA_029865675.1 Rhodoferax sp. | reverse complement strand
CACATGACTTAACGCACCTGCACACATAAGGTCATCATTGCCCATAAAGAAGCAAAACCGACCGGTGGCTTTGGCGACCAAATTACGGATATTGGCGTCATAGCCCAGGTTGACTTCATTTTCGAAGTAAGCAATGCGGATGCCGGTATGCTCTTGATACTCTTTGACAATAGCCGCTATAAGGGGGCGCTCTTTTGAAACGTCTTCGCAGATCACGATTTCTAAAGAACCAAAGTCATGCTGCAACAAGGAATCAAGTAGCGGCCGTAAATGGCGCGCACGGTTATAGGCGGGTATACAGATGGAGAAAAATGGGTTTTCGATATCAGACATGCTTAATCCAATGTGAAACTACGAGGTCATATCTTTTCTGAATCGGGCCGGAGCGCCGACTAACATCCCTGCCGGTGCCAAATAATGCCGCGCCGCGTTATTGGCACCGCTGACTAACCTCACATCGTTGGCTACTGGAACCACCAGCACCACGTCGTGCCCATGGCAAACATGTGTTGGATCACCAAGGGACCGCAACCGCCCAATGACCGTTTTGGGAGTAGCGCTGGGGGCGTGGATTGCGCCTAGCCCATGCATTTTTTCCATGGCTGTGGTTGGCAATGTAGACGTCGCTGCCAAACAGCACGCCGTCGCCAATTGCAATATTGGCAATGTGGCTGATAGGCATACCACCAGAAAAGTTGCAGCGATCATCCAACGTAATGCGGGAGGTGCAGCGCAATTCAGCATATTTGCTGATTGCGGCGATCCAGCTCAAGCACCCAACGTGGATATTTCTTCCAAATCCTATTTCGTGCCGACCTTCTACTAAAACCGGGTCATTTAGAATAATTCCATGTACAAACGATATGCGACACACCAGCAGCTTGCGCAAGGCAACTACGGTGTGATGCAATAGCTTCACAATTCCCAAAAAGTAATTGTCGTAAGTTAATCTATTTTTCACAAAGTTAAACAATTTTTTCATCCGCATTTCATTCCTCACGGTCTTTGAATATTATCGATGAAGTGCCCGCATCGGACTGTCTTCTCTGGTGGTTACTTAATGGATTAAGCCCTGCGAAGGTAAGGACCGTCAGCGCAGAGCTTGCAACGAAAACCTCAACTGATACGTTTACCCATGCGGCACCAAAGGGGCCATACCAATAAACGGCAGGGATGAATAATAAAACATCCAGAATTGCAGCTGAAAGCAATATTCTGCTTAACCGAGACTCAAGACCGAATGGTAACAATGTTTGTATTGCAAATATATTTGCAAAAATACTTACGGCTAACGTCAAGGTCAATATTCGCAACACAGGCACTGCAGCTTCGTATTCATCACCAAAAAACACATGTATTAGTGATGGAGCAGCAAAAAACAATATTACTGAGATAACTACGAATAATCCACCAAGCTTGTAAACCAATGCTCTCACAAATTGCAGCGCTGCGGCTGTATCGGTAGCTGCAATGCGCGCAACATGGGGGTAAATGGCGTTCCCGATAGGGCCGTACATAGCCTGTGCAGCGCGAATAATTTTCTCCGCAACATAGTATTGACCAAGCGCTGCGGGCGTCGCAATCAACCCCAAGAAAAAGATGTTGCTGGTGGTGTAAATGTTAATGGCGGCGGTGGATATGAAAACATGCCATCCATCTTGCAATTGCGTCTTTAGCGCAGTACGGCATGGCCACGCCATGCGCACACCAGCAAGCGCCCGCACCGTCAGCGGAATGGCCAAAATACCGCCCAAACCGACGCCGGCAGCTTGCAGAAATGTGGCGGCCAAAACGTCGTCGGGGGTTTTTACCAAGAAAAATATGCCGCAAAAGGCAATAAGACGACCGGCCACTTGCACTGCACTCACGGCTTTGAGCCGCTCAAGCCCTTGGAATAACCATTGGGGGAGCAAGATGTTTCCAATCACCATGGCGTACGCCAGTAGCAACAAGGGCAGTTCACTGCGGCCCACTTGGAATACAAAAACGATTACTACCATAACCACCAACCCACCCAGCGCCAACAGGCTACGTACGAGCATGACGGCACAAAATATTTCGGCTACTTTTTTCACATCGTTACGGTGTAGCGCGATGGCTTTTGGGGCAGAAAGGTTGAAGCCGTAGTCCGAAATGATGAGCAGTATTTGCGCGACAGACAAGGCAAATGCAACCCGTCCCAACTGACTGGCTCCAAGCACCGTAGCTAAGTAGGGCAATGCGATCAGTGGCAGGGCCAGCGACGTGAACTGGACCGCGCCCAGCGAGACGATGTTTTGGACCAGACGGTTTTTAAGCAAAGCGCATACTCACTCTCAGAACGCAAACGCGTACTCAAACCGGGAGATCATCAATACGCCCCCGCCCGCTTCAAAACCACACCCACTGTCTTGAACAAAATCACCAAGTCAGTCCATAACGACCAGTTCTTTACATACCAAGCGTCAAAGTACACGCGGGCGCAATAGTCCACGTCGTTGCGGCCACTTACCTGCCATAAACCGGTCATACCGGGGCGGCTCATAAGGTAATAGGCCACGTCGTCTTGGTAGCGCGCTAGTTCGGCCTGCACCACCGGGCGAGGGCCGACTAGGCTCATGTCGCCGCGCAGCACATTCCAGAGCTGAGGCAACTCGTCAATACTGCTGCGGCGCAAAAAGCTACCAAAGCGGTTGACCCGAGGGTCGTTTTTAAGTTTGAAATCTTTCTCCCATTCGGCGCGCGCCACCGGGTCACGGGCCAATAGCTCGGCAAGCACATCGGCTGAGTTAACCACCATGGTGCGAAATTTCAAGCATTGGAATGCCACGCCATTGCGGCCTACGCGGGTGTGGCCATAAATAAAGGGGCCACCGTCGGCAGTAATTTTGAAATACAGGTACACAAACAAAGGGAAGAGCAGGGTCAACAAGACTGTTGAGACCACAACATCAAACGCCCGCTTGAACCACTGGTAGGCCTGGTTGCGCAGGTTGGTGTGGAGCTGAATGAGCAACACCTCTTGGCTAAAAAACTGGGAAGCCTCCAGCCCGTGCAGCGGCACGCCACGCATGGCGGGCACCACGTGCACGTCCATGATGCCGTTTTGGGTAAGTCGGCGCAGCAGGGCTTCGCGGGTTTTGCGCTGGCTGGCTTCTAGCGCAATCACCACATGCATATTGCGCAGGCGCTTGAGCTGGGCCGGCTGGTCGCTCCAAGGCACTGTGCGTATACCCTCGCACACCGGCGCAAGCGCAGGCTGTGGCCGCGACAGCTGCACACTGCCGGTGCTGTCTTCAGGGGGAGGCACCATGAAGAGCTTCACGTCAAAGCCCATGCCCGGCTCGCTGCGCAGCGCGGCCAGGGTGGCTAGCGCGTTTTCACCATTGCCGATGACGAGCGTGGGCCGTTGCCAGAGTTGCATTGCCACCAGCAGGCGACGGCTCAGGCTACGCGCCAGGGGCATAAGCACAAATAGGGCAAGCCATCTTGTCACCCATTCGCCGGACGCGGTTTTCCCGTGCACCACTGCGCTCAAGGCGATATCTATGCCAGCAAAGCACACCAGCGCCACCACAAGTTGCTGCAGCTCAGCAGAGAATGGTTTGCGGTTGACGCAAACCTGCTTTACCGCCATGAACCACACGAGCCATGCTGCCACGATAAGCCAATGGTCGCTGCGCTGCATGAGGTCGGGCAAGGCGCTATCGCCGCCCGCGCTGCGTCCGTGCGTTAGCAAGACAAGCACAGCAGCGGCACCGAAAGCAAGCAGATCGCCAACTGCAACGACCAAGTATTGCTGGCTAGTGTTTGAGGCGCGTGGTTTACGCCGTTCGGCTAGCCTTGGGGATATTGCCGCTTGTGTCATACGCCTACCTCCAGTTGCTGCAGGCCCCGGATTGCGCCTGGAAATACGGTTTTGGTAAGGGGTGCCATGGCGATTGAAGTGCCAGTAGTTATCCGCGGCGACCCAGCGCACGCCCGAAGGACGCTCTGAGTGCGGCGAGCTTGTGGGCGGCTTCGGCGTCTTGCGCTGCATTGCGCAGCGCGTGGCGAGCAAACACAAAGATGAGCAAGGCAAAGCCGGCTGCTAATGTGGCGAGGATGGCAATGATGGCTTTTTTGGGCTTGCTTTTGAGCTCTGGCGCCACTGCTACGTCCACCACCTGGATGACCGCGCCTTCGCGGCTTTCGTCCACACGGGCAATTTCGTACTGTTTAGAAAACAGCTCAAACAGGGTTTCAAAGTACTTGAACTCGCGGTACTTGCTGATGTAGTCACTGTCGGCCTGACCGCCCGCGCTCGAAGGGGGGTCGGCAGACTCCAGGCGCGCCATTTGGCTGCGCATGGCGGCCAGCTCGGTTTGCGCTTGCTTGAACTCAAAGGCCGACTCGGCCAAGTAGCCGCGCATGCTGGCGAGTTTGATCTCTTGGGCGGCAATGGCGGCTTTGAGCTTGGCCAGGCCCTCCACCGCAGCCACCGGGCTGGACTTGAGCACGCTGGCGCTCACGCCGCTGCCGCGCAGGGCCTGCTCGGCCTTGACCAGCTTGTCTTTGGTGGCGGCGAGTTGCTTTTCAAAAAACAGGCGGCGCTGCTGGGCTTCGGTCACAGCCAGGCGGCTGAGCAGTTTGCCCAGCTCTTCCACATGGGAGTTGGCCAGGGTGGCGGCAAACTGGGGGTCTTCGTCGTCCGCGTCCACGGTGATCAAGCCGTCTTTGCCGGCTTGGACGCGGACGCGCCGCTCCAACTCTTTGGTGGCGTATTGGCGGTATTTTTCGTCGTAGCGCTTGATCAGGTCAAAACGGTCGATCAACGCGTCTTGCACGCTGCGGCTTTTTAAAAACGCCACGTACTGGTCGGAAGGGTTTTTGAGCCCGCTGGCCGCGCCGGCCAGGCCGCCCAAGGCGCCCAAAGATGACAACAAACTGGCGGCACCACTGGCCTGCTGCGGCGGCGGCATGAACGAGGTGCTGGCGGTAAACGTGGGCGCAATGGCAAAGCACACGCCAAGGGCTACCAGCCCGGCAAGCAAGGAGCCAACAACCAACAGGCGCAGGTTGTCTGCCACGACTTGCAGCAGGTCAAGCAGGCTGACTTCGTCGTCGTCTTCGTGTGCAGCGATGGCGTCTGAATCGGTCATTGCGGCTCAGTTGTTGATTGTTTTGATAGCCGCCAAGCCCAGGCCGAGGTTGGCCAGGATTTGCGTCCAGTCCTTCAAGCCACGCACCATGGCGTTGTAGCCCGTTTCGCGGTCCCACTTGGCGGGCACCACCAGGGTGTCGCCGGGCATAACGGCAATGGACGAGAAGGCACGGCCAAACAGGCTGCTGTGGTCGGCGCGGCTAAGCACACTGCCGTCGGCGCGCACCAGAAAGAGCTGGTCCGGGTCGGCCTCTTCGGTCAGGCCGGCAGACTTGGCGACGTCGGCCACGGTTTTGCCGGGCTTATACAAAAACACGTTTTCGTTGTTGACCGCGCCAAAGGCCGCCACATAGCTGGGCACCGAGGGCACGCTGATGTGGTCGCCGTCTTCGAGTGGTAGGTCGGGCAAGTCGGCCAGGGCCTGGGCGCGGGTGTCAAGCTCCAGAGACATACGACCGGTGCTTTTCAGGGAGCGCAGGCGCTCGATTTGCGACTTGAGCTGGGCCTGCTGCTGCGCGAGCATCACTTGGGACTGGGCGGCGGAGTCGGCTTTGGTGGCTGCGTTGGCGGTTAAGTTCTGCGCGTTGGACTGGGCTTGTGCCTCCAGGCGGCGCACCAGCACATCCAAGTTGTCTTGCTGGCGCTTGCGAATGGATTCGCGGCTGAACTCTGTGCCATACACATAGGCCTGGGGCGTGAGGCCCCCAATGCGGCGCAGCAGCTGGCCCATGGTTTCTCCGGGCTGCGCCTGGTAGATGCCGGGGGCCGCGACTTCGCCTTCCACGCGCACCAGGCGGGTTTGGCGCTCTTGGGGCAAGGCCAGTTCGTTGCGGCCCAATATGGTGACCACGTCGCCGGGCTGCAGCACCAGGTTTTGGCTGGCGTCGCGCTGCAACACCGCGCGGCCCAGGTTAAACGGCAGAAGCTCGGTGGTGAGGCGGTCGGGGTTGAGGCGCTCTACCACCGCGTAGTCCCAGTTGATCTGGTCTGCCATGCGCCGAAAGCGCTCAGTGATTTTGGCGCCCGCTTGTTCGGCGGTGCCGGGGGCTTTGGCGCCCAGAGTGGACTGGTCGCCTTGGGTAAGCAGGTTTTTGCGCTTGAAGTAATCAGGGGTGACCAAGGCCTCGGTATTGGGTATCAGGTCCAACACGCGCATGCCGGCAAACCAGCGGTGGCGCACCGGCTCGGCCACCACGCCTTGCAGGGTGACGGCGTTGGCAAACGCGGGGCTCACCGGCAGCAGGGTAAGGATGTCGCCGCCTTGGAGCTTTTGCGTCAGGCCGTTGGCGTCTAGCGCCAAGTCCAGCACCTCGCGGGACGATTTGACTGCGGGGTTGACTCGCTCTAGCAGCGCCTTGCGCACCGTGGCAATGGGCGCCACGCCGCCGCCATAGGCCAGCACCTCGCCCACCGTCTGGCCCGGGGCTTTGGTCTCAAAAATGGCGACTTGGTCAAACGCCCCCAAAACCGCTACGCGCGGGCCAGCTTGGGGAATGAAGATAACGTCTCCCGGCAAGAGCGCCACGTCGCGGCTTTTGTCACCCTTGGTAATGAAGTCGTACAGGTCAATTTGCGTGACCAGTTTGCCGTCGCGGCGCAGCTCGATACCGCGCATGCTGCCGTTGGCGCTGGGGCCTCCGCTGGCAAACAAGGCGTTGACCAGGGTGCTCAGGCTAGACACCGCATAGGTGCCGGGCTGGCGCGCCTGCCCCACCACATAGACCTGGATGCTGCGCAGGCGGCCCAAGCTGGCGTTGAGGTTGAAGTTGGTAATGACCTTAGCCAGCTGCGCCTTGAGCGTGGGCACAAGCTCCGCCAAGG
>JARXAU010000230.1 GCA_029865675.1 Rhodoferax sp. | reverse complement strand
TATCAGCGCCAGTTCAAAACTGTGGCCGGTGAGCCACCACGCCAAAAGCGTGGCCACCGCGAGCAGCAAAACCACAGGCACAAACACGGCGCTCACTTGGTCTACCAGGCGCTGGATGGGCGCCTTGGCGGCCTGTGCGTCCTCCACCAGGCGGATGATGTTCGACAGCATGGTCTGCGCGCCCACGGCTGTTACGCGCACCAGCACCCTGCCTTCGCCATTAATCGAGCCGCCGGTCACCCGCGCACCTGCTTCTTTGGCCACGGGCAGCGACTCGCCGGTCAGCATGGACTCGTCCACCTGGGTTGCGCCCTCGTGCACCAGCCCATCCACCGCAAAGCGCTCGCCGGGTTTCACGACCAGGGTGTCGCCCACCAGCACTTCGGCCACCGGCACGTCCACTTCCCCATCCGGGCGCAGTAAATGCGCACGCACGGGGCGCAGCGCGTGCAGGGCGCGGATAGCCGACGTGGTTTGCCGCTTGGCCCGCACCTCCAGCCACTTGCCCAGCAGCACCAGGCTGATCACCAAGGCAGAGCCTTCAAAGTACAAATGTGCCATGGCGCCCGTCGGTGCGCTAAGCCACAACCACACCGACAAGGCCCAGCCTGCCGTGGTGCCCAGCGCCACCAGCAAGTCCATATTGCCACTGCCGTTCTTGACCGCGTGCCAAGCCGCAACATAAAAGCGCGCACCCAGCACAAATTGCACAGGCGTGGCCAAGGCAAACTGCCAGACAGGGGCCAGCATCCAGTGCTGGCCCAGCAAGTCGCCCAGCATGGGCAGCACCAAGGGGAGTGACAAAGCCAGGCCCCAAGCCACAGGCGCAAAACCGTCCCAGGCCCCGGCGTCCGGGCTGTCAATGGCCGCATCCGCCTCCTTGGGCTCGTAACCGGCATCTCGCACCGCCCGGCGCAGCAAGGCCTCCATCTGCGCGGCTTGCGCCCAGTCCGCAGGGAAAGCAATGCGCGCCGATTCGGTGGCCAGATTCACATTGGCGCTTTGCACGCCGGGCACGCGCTTGAGCGCCTTCTCCACCCGGCCCACGCACGAAGCGCAAGTCATGCCGCCTACGCCAATGTCCAGGCTGCACACTGCGTTAGACGCTGACTCGGTCATGGGCTAGTACCATTCGGGGAAAGCGGAAAAAGTGCTTGAAAAAGAGCGACAAAGGTGCAAGCTTAAGCTCACAGTCGCCGATCCCGCTGTCCTTAAACACTCTCCCTGTTAATGAAAGCCCACCATGAACCACGTATTTACCGTTACCGGCATGACCTGCGGCCACTGCGAAAAGGCCGTCACCGCCGCCATTGCGCGGGTCGATCCGCAAGCCACTATCGCCATTGAGCGCGCCGCCAACACGGTGCAAGTGCAGTCAGAGCAGAGCCGTGAGGCGCTGTCCCATGCGATTGTCGAAGAGGGTTACGCGGTGACGGGCTGACTTAGGTCAAAGAGAGACCTTTTTGCCGTTCCTGCCTGTGTTACAGAACCGTAACTATTCAGGCGAACGTAATCTCTCCCCCCAACGCGTCCAGCAATTGCGGCAATAGCCGCGACAACTCACCAGTGGCAATCGCCACATCCGCATCAAAGTGGTCGTCCGAGCGGTCGCCCGCAGCAGTGTGTGCCTTATCCGCCACTACATCTAGAAAAGCCACTTTTTTCAGCTGCAAGGCCTCGGTCAGCACGAAAGAAACGCGGTCCTTCCAGGTCATGGCCAGGCGGGTGGGCACTTTGCCGTTGGCGATGTGCTGAACCACCTCCCCGGTGTCCAGGGCGTGGCGGGTGTAGCGCACGACTGCCTTGGACTCGTCTGCCGCTTTGAGTTCGCACTCGCGGTCCACGCTGAAGCCTGTCGGCGCCTCCTGTGTGCCCAACCAATGCGCCATGGCAGTTGCCGGTGCAGTTTGGGTGTTGATGAGCCCGAGTACCAGGCCGTCCACCGCCTTGACCAGGCTGGTGAGCACTTCGTCAGCTTTGGCCTGGCTGCCCGCGTCCAGCACCAAAAGCTGCGCCTGAGGATCAAGCCACAGGGTCACGCTGGCCTGTTTGGTAAACGCCATGGGCAGCAGCGCCAGGCGTGCATCATCGCCCAGCGTGCGAATCTCTTTTTTGCCAGGTTTGCGCCCCGTCATCGCCTCGATCTTGTGCACTTCTTCTTGTACCTTGCGCTTGACCACCGAGCCGGGCACGGTTTTAGCCTCCAGCATCCACTTCATGATCCACTGGCCAGCCACCACCTCCACGCAAGCACCATGGGCCTGGCCGCGCGGCTCGGTCCAGCCAACGGACTTTTCTTGCGAAGCGCCGCATTCCACAAAGTGCGCTTGCTGCAAGGCTGCTTCAAGCTGCGCCTGGCTTAGGGTCCAGGGGGCCGCTAAGCGATACACCATCAAATTTTTAAACACAGGGAACTTTCTTTCATCAAAAACACGACATACCGGTCGTAGCGAACTTTACATAGCCTTGCTCTGTGTCAACGGCACTGATACATGGCCACTGCACACTGAGCGCACTGCCAAGCGATTCCCGCTGACGCAAGCCACTGAAAGAAACTACGATGAAAACACCTTGGAAAACCCTGCTTCTTGCGACCAGCTTTGCCGCTTTGGGTGCGAGCGCTCAAGCCCAAATGCATTCGTCCATGGACGACTATCCGTGGGGGTCCAAAAAGCACTCCATAGATCCAGCGCGCATGGAAGTGCGCATAAACCACCACTTGAACGAACTTAAACGCAAGCTGCAAATTGGCGCATCGCAAGAACCGGCTTGGATGGCCTTTGCCACGGCCATCAAGCCGCCGGTCATGGCGCTCCTGCCTTTCCTTGACCGGGCGGAGATGGAAAAACTTAGCACACCCGAGCGCATCGATAAGATGAAACAGATTCGGGCCCAGCACCAAGAAATCATGAAACCCTTCATGGACCAGCGTGACGAAGCCGTCAAGACTTTCTACAACACGCTAGATGCTGGGCAGAAAAAAACCTTGGATGCTGAACATGCGCACATGATGCGCCGCAGATCCATGGTTTGGTAGCAGCCCGCTCAGGCCAGCATTTTTTTCAATTCACCACTGCTGATTAAGGCCTGCACGTCGGTGGCACCACCCACCAAAATACCTTTGACAAAGACCATGGGAAATGTGGGCCAGCCCGTCCACATTTTCAGTGCGTTGCGCCGACGCCAGCTATTGAAATAGTTGCCGTATTCCAAGTAAGTGTGTTCAATGCCTGCCTGGGTCAAAGCAGCACGCGCCTTGGTGGGCATGGGGTTCATCGCCATTCCCACGACCACCACCGGGTGCGCCGCTACTGCTTTTTGCACTTCTTCAATGATGTCAAGGTGGTGGCTTGCCACCACGTGGCGGATGGCCGGATGGATGTGGTCGTCACCAAGAACAGGTCTGGCCATGAAAAGCTCCGTTTAAAGAAGCGAATTATCCGCCCGCTTAAAGTGGCCAGCCCTACGAAATGATCCACTTCTTCGACAAGCGCACGCCAGATAAGCTACCGTTTCTTCTTACGGGTGCTTACGCCTTCAAATCAGTTGTCAGTCTGACATTGGCAATATGGGGCTTTGGCCCCAGGGTAGCCATTGAATGGTACTGGAATTCCTAGCTTTAGCCCAATGCTCGCTCTGATATGAGGCTGCTCACCGTTTGATGACCCGGTAAACACCAAACCATCAAACCCCAAGTCTTTAGCCAATAAGCCGCACGCCGATGAGCACACCATGTAGCCAGCCTATCAACACCGCCCACAGCACGACGCCTAGGCCGATCGTAAGCACGGTCGGACCCGTACGGCCCACAGGATATTGCACAGCGAGCGCTTTATCCCGACGGCGGGACGCTCTAAAAATAAGCACGCTCCAGACTAAAAATCCCCCAAACAGAACGACCTGTGCCACTGTGCCGTTGGCTAGTAAATGCGCCAATGCCCACACCTTGACTGACAAGACCATAGGGTGGTGGAGTCGGGCACGGATGGCATTGCCCGGAACATAGGTCGCCACCAGAAACACCATAGACACCAGCATCAACAAGAACACCCCGTGGCGCACCCCTGCTGGCGGTACCCAAAGCACTATCGGCGCTTCACGGGCCAAGCTGTAGCCATAGACGATTAACGCCAATCCTGCACCAGACAGCAGTGCGTAAATCGTCTTGAATTTCGCTTCGCCCCAACGCAGAAACAAGGCATCACGTTGCGAGCCGCCGCCTAAACGCAAGGAGTGGGTCCCTAAAAAAAGCAACAAACCTAAAACCAGGTAAACCATGGTGTACATCCTCTCTGTTCGCAAAGATTTGACGGTAACACAGCACTACACATCCTCAGCTAACAAAGTTGTGGACAAGTACAGCACAAACCGCCACTTATACACAGGCCAGTTGAAGTTGCTTAAGTTATTCGCTTTCGAGGCACAGCAAAAAACGCGGTCCTGCACAAGCAAACACAAGCGCTAAGTCGCTGATTTTTATCAATAAATTACCTTTGTCCACACACCACGTCGCACTCTATCTACTACTACTATTCTTTAAAGAGATAAATAGTCAATAAGAGCAATAAAGCGCACCGGAACCAGCTTCGCTATGCATGAACAGCACATCTCACACCGCTGAACTCCCGCCTTCAATCCGTCAGCCGAACAGATGAGCTGACCCTATACGGTAAAATTGATTTTTTTACATTTTCACACTCAGCGCCATGCCGGTTACCCCTGCCGTTGCTCCTTCTGGTGCTCTGTCCCCGTCTTTCGAGCTAAAAAGTGCACAGCTCAACCTGCTTACTTTGCTGTTACGCAGCAACGACTTAGCCATCGTGGCTGCTGACTTGATGAAAAGTTTCGGTCCGAAAGGCGAGAACCCTGAATTTTTTGACTCTGACGGGATAGTCATTGATTTTTCAGAAAGTGAAATTTGCCTCCCGCACCTTCAATGGGAAGTTTTGTTGGCTGCACTTTCTGCTTGCAAACTCGTTCCGGTTGCGGCGCGTGGACTAGATGCAGCGAACCTGGCAGTGGCTCAGCGCTTGGGCTTGATTGAGGCCCCACCGGAGCTTCGCCGTCCTGGGGTTACTGATACGAAGACGGCTTCAAGCGAAGTGTTGACGGCAACTGATACCGTGGTTAAGTCGGTGCCGTCGCCCATGCCACAAGAAGCCTATGCTGCCCCTACTTTGGTTCTTACTAAGCCGCTGCGTTCAGGCCAAAAAGTCTACGCGCGTGGTGGGGACCTGGTAGCACTGGCCATGGTCAACCGAGGTGCCGAGGTGATTGCAGACGGAAACATCCATGTTTACGCGCCCTTACGTGGCAAGGCAATGGCTGGAGCCCGAGGTAACACCAGTGCTCGCATTTTTTCGCTCTGTCTTGAACCCGAACTTGTGTCTATCGCTGGCGTTTATCGCACGACCGAGAAAGAGCTTTCGCGCGATGTGCTAGGCCAACCCGCACAGGTTCGCTTAAGCGACGATGGAAAAGAAAATCTCATCATTGAACCGTTGAAATCGTAATATTCAGTATATTTACGCTAAATTTGGAAAGAAGTTGTTTCATGGCAAAAATTATTGTGGTGACCTCAGGCAAAGGCGGTGTGGGCAAAACTACGACCAGCGCCAGTTTTGCATCAGGATTGGCATTACGGGGCCATAAAACAGCGGTCATTGATTTCGATGTGGGTCTGCGCAACCTGGACTTGATCATGGGGTGCGAACGTCGCGTGGTGTATGACTTGATCAATGTCATTCAAGGCGAAGCCAATTTGCATCAGGCTCTGATCAAAGACAAGCAATGCGATAACCTGTACGTTCTGGCCGCCTCGCAAACCCGCGACAAGGATGCGTTGACCCAGGGCGGTGTCGAAAAAGTGTTGCGTGACTTGGGTGCCATGGACTTTGAATTCATCGTTTGTGATTCCCCTGCAGGTATTGAAACAGGCGCTTTGATGGCCATGCACTTTGCCGATGAGGCGCTGGTAGTCACCAATCCGGAAGTCTCGTCGGTGCGCGACTCGGACCGCATACTGGGCATGCTGGCAAGCAAAACCAAGCGCGCGATAGAGGGACTTGACCCGATCAAAGAGCATTTGCTGATCACCCGCTATAACCCTTTGCGCGTGGATCAAGGTCAAATGCTATCGCTGGAAGACATTCAGGATATTTTGCGTATCAAACTTATTGGTGTGATTCCTGAAAGCGAATCGGTATTGCAAGCTTCCAACCAAGGTGTGCCTGCGGTTCATATGGAAGGCAGTGACGTGGCCGAGGCTTACAAAGACGTCATTGAGAGGTTTCTGGGTGGTGAGAAGCCCATGCGCTTTACCGAGGCACCTAAGCAAGGCTTTTTAAAGCGCATTTTTGGTGGGAAATAAGAGCATGTCTTTCCTCTCGTTTTTGTTGGGTGAGAACAAAAAAACAGCAAGTGTTGCCAAAGAGCGCCTGCAAATCATTCTGGCCCACGAGCGCAGCGGTCGTAATGCGGCAGAGCCCGATTACTTGCAAGATTTGCAGCGCGATCTGATTGCTGTGATTAGCAAGTACATCAAAATTGATCCGCGCGATATCAAGGTTAATTTGGAACGCCAGGACAATTTGGAAGTGCTTGAAGTAAAGATTGAGCTGCCTGACGTTCGCTAGGCTATTCCAATCCAGCGCTTGCAACGTGCAGCGCCGTTTTGTCCACCACCCGGCGCAACACAAAGCTGGAATGCACACCGGTAACGCCTTCAATACGCGTTACCTGGTTGAGCAAGAGTGATTGGTAATGGTCCATATCGCGCACTACGACCTTGAGCTGGTAATCGGCGTCTTGGCCGGTAATCAGCAGGCATTCCAGCACTTCGGGCAGCACAGCAATTGCAGACTCAAAATTGGCGAAACGCTCGGGCGTGTGCTTGTCCATGGCAATGTGGATCAGCGCCATCAGCGTAAGCCCCAATTTGCGCGCGTCAAGCAAGGCCCGGTAGGCCACGATCAGCCCCGCATCTTCTAGTGCGCGCACCCGACGCAGGCTGGGCGAAGCGGAAAGGCCAATGCGATCGGCCAGGTCTTGGTTGTTGATGCGACCGTCCTGTTGTAAGACCTCCAGAATATGGCGGTCGAATCGGTCAAGTTTCATGGCGTAGATCTGCAGTGCATGGTGGACGGATGAGCTTCCATCTTAGGCTTTTTAGGAACCATGCTACATTCGCGCCTGCTGTTTTGGCACAAAACTACGCGTCACGCGCAAGCGCAAGACACACGCAGCCCTGGCAGAGGGCCTGCCGATTGGGCCTCAAAACGGCAAGCCGTAAGCAACGCGCCATCTCCTAAAGATACCGTTTACGGCTTTTTATTCCAATTCACCACGCCCCTGCTATGGCTGGTGAGCCCGTAAAACTTTAATTTTGAACGTACCCTTTTCTACCGTCAGCACGACCCCGATTACCATTGGCAAATACCGCATTGCCGCCTGCACCAGCCCCGGCGCCCAGGGGCGCTATGCAGCCCAAGTCTCCATTGCCAGCGGACGCGGCAGCGCTAGCACCGACCGCGTGATGCGCTTTGTGGACGACTTTCCCAGTCCAGATGCGGCTGCACAATACGCGCTTGCCCAAGGCATTGACTGGGCCCACGCTGCACTCAGAACGCAGTAAGGCCTCGCAGCCTCTCACATTGTTAGCAATTACCAAAGAACTGAACCCAAGGAAGATCCATGGCAAAAGAAGAACTGATTGAAATGATGGGCGTTGTCAACGAGGTGTTGCCCGATACCCGTTTTCGCGTCACCCTGGACAACGGCCACCAGCTGATTGCGTACTCGGCGGGCAAGATGCGCAAAAACCACATCCGCATTTTGGCCGGTGACCGCGTGTCATTAGAGCTTTCGCCCTATGACCTGAGCAAAGGCCGCATTAACTTCCGCCACATCGAAGGCCGTGGCCCCATGGTGCCGCGCACACCGCGATAAGCGAGGCCGTAACGTAGCCCGTTACTTGACCCATTGCTTAGCCCGTAACCTAATCAGTGACCCAGCCCGGCGTGTCGCTACAAGCGGGCCCCACTTTCATGCGGTGCGCGGCACACGCCGTCATGAAAGTTCTTTCACATTAAGCGCCACATGGGCGCTCAGGCTTATAAAGCCGCACGCCGAGCGCGCACCGCTTGCGCAAGCTCCTGCAGCACCGGCGCGGTTTGCGCGATGCTGATGCAGGCGTCGGTCACCGACACACCGTGTTTTAAGGCCTGACCGGCCACAATCTCTTGGCGACCTTCTTGCAAATGGCTTTCGATCATCAGGCCGGTAATGCGCGCGTCGCCGCTTGCAATTTGGGCTGCCACGTCGGCTGCCACGGCAATTTGCCGCTGGTGCTGCTTGCTGCTGTTGGCGTGTGACACATCCACCATCACCTGCTCGCGCAAGCCGGCCGCTTTGAGCAGCGCGCAGGCCGCTGCCACATCGGCCGCTGCGTAATTGGGCTGTTTGCCCCCGCGCAAAATGACGTGGCAGTTGTCATTGCCCAAAGTCTCGAAAATGGCCGCCTGGCCCCACTTGGTCATGCCCATGAAAGCGTGGGGCGCCTGGGCCGCAAGAATGGCGTCACTCGCCACCTTGACGCCACCATCGGTGCCGTTTTTGAAACCCACCGGGCAACTCAGGCCGCTGGCGAGCTGGCGGTGGCTCTGGCTCTCGGTGGTGCGTGCGCCAATGGCGCCCCAGCTGACTAAATCACTGATGAATTGCGGGCTGAGCAAGTCCAAAAACTCGGTGCCCACGGACAGCCCCAGGCCCACAATGTCCAGCAGCAGCGTGCGCGCCAGGGTCAAACCTTCGTTGATCGAAAAGCTGCCGTCCAAGTGCGGGTCGTTGATATAGCCCTTCCAGCCTACGGTGGTGCGCGGCTTTTCAAAATAGGTACGCATCACGACTACCAAGTCCTCGGCCAGCGCATCGGCCTGGCCTTTAAGCCAGTGCGCATACTCCAGGGCCTGCGCGTGATCGTGGATGGAGCACGGGCCCACCACCACAATCAGCCGGTCGTCGCGTCCATGCAATACATCGCAAATAGCCGCCCGGCTGCGCTCTACTGTCGCCAGCACCGCCTCAGTAGCGGGCAACTGCTCTTGCAGCAGCGCCGGGGTAGTCAAAGGCCGAATGGCGCGGATGCGGGTGTCGTCGGTGCGAATGTGGTCAGGGCGAAGAGACATGGCTGGGGGTCAGAAAAAGTACGGGTGGGGTTTCAGGCCTTGGCGGGCTCCATCGCCGCCTTGTAAATCGAATTCTTTGGTGTGGCCATCAAGCGCCGCAGCATGGGCTCAAAGGTGCTCAGCGGCAGTATGTCCAGCGCAGCATCGAAGGCGCGGTTGTCGTACAGCGCCACAAACTCTTCCGTCTGGTCGTAATGCGCGTGGCCCTTGAACTGATCGCGCATGTCGCGGTTCAGGCCAATGTGGTGAAAAAAGTTGTAGCCCTGAAAAATGCCGTGGTTTTGCACCATCCACAGGTTGGCGTCGCTGACAAAGGGCTTGAGGATGGCTGCCGCAATGTCCGGGTGGTTGTACGAACCCAGGGTATCGCCAATGTCGTGCAGCAGTGCGCAGACCACGTATTCCTCGTCCCGTCCATCGGCCAGCGCCAAGGTGGCGGTTTGCAGCGAATGGTTGTAGCGGTCTATCGGAAAGCCGCCGTAGTCGTTTTCCAGCAAGCGCAAGTGCGCCATCACCCGGTCGGGCAGGCTTTTGGCGGATTGCATCACCTCAGGCACGATGATGCGCCAGTCTTGCGCGGTGCTTTCCTCCATGC
>JARXAU010000179.1 GCA_029865675.1 Rhodoferax sp. | reverse complement strand
GGCCTGGAAGTTGCGCTGCGCCGTGATCAGGTCCACCAGCTCTGTGGTCAGGTCCACGTTGGCGCGCTCGGTGGAGCCCGAACGCAAAGAGCCAAAGCCTGCAGAGCCTGCGGTGCCCAAGGTGGGTGTACCTGAGGCCTTGGTGGCGGCAAAACTGGAGTCACCCATGGGGCGCAGGCCTACCGGAGTCGCAAAATTGGCCATCAAAATTTTGGCCAATGACTTGGTGGTGCCATTAGAAAACGAGGCCGTGACCAGGCCATCATTACCAATCGTCACGCCCACCAGATCCCCTTCAGGTGCTCCGTTTTGGGACTGCGACAGCACCGAGAAAGGTGAGCCGTACTGGGTCGAGCCGCCAAAGTCCACGCTCATGTTGAGCGCACCCTTGCCGTTGTCCAAGAACACGGTGTCAAGCGGCGTCGCGTCGGTAGGAGAAATCAGTTTGCCAGTGGTGCTAAAGGTCAGCTGTCCTTTGGTCAGGAACACCGGTGACCAGGCAGGAAGTTCGGTAAACCCGGCGTTGGACGTGGTTTCCCGTCCCTTGCTGTCAATGTATTGCAGGGCGCCAGAGGCATCGAGTTGCTGGGTGGGCTTGATCCAGGTGGAGTCTGCACCGTAGTTGGCGTCCACATCGGCCAGGCCCCAGTCTGCGCTGCCTGAAATCTTGACATAGGAATCACTTCCGGTGGTGCCGCTGGTCACGGTAAAGCCCTTCTTGACCGGGTCATAACCCACTTTTACGCCGTTGACGGTGACCGGGTCGCCGCTTTCGCTGTTTGCGCCCAAAGCGTTAATTCCCTTTTGCAAAGCCTTGGCAAAGGAGTCAATGCTGTAGTCATTGCGCGGCGGAACAACCACCGTTCCCCGCACTCCATCGATCGTCACCTGGAAGGTGTTGTTGCCCGCGTCTACCGAGAAGATGTTGGCCAGATTTTTTGAGGGAGTGGAGCCCGTCACCGCAGCAGCCGTGGACGGCAAGCCCCGCAGCGCCAGCTCAGAAGTCTCCACCGTGACCGACTCATCGGTAGGAATGGGCGCCAAGCCCAACAATTCATTGGCAAGCTCGCCCTGTACCACACCGCTGATGGACAGGCTGGAGCTGTCTCCAGTGGTACCCGAGTTAAATGTAAATTTTTTCGTGACCGAGTCGTAGGTCACTGACATGCCATAGCGCTGGTCTGCGAGAGCACAAATCGGGCTGCCGTTGGGGATGACTTGTGCGCCGTAATTGCCCGTGGTGAGGTCTGCCGTGACAGGAAATTGCGACAGGCCGAACAAATCGTTGCTGGCGCTGTCCGTGGGTCCGCTGTCGAGTGTGATGGCGTTGGTGCCATCGGTGAAACTAAAGCCGGAGTTGGCGTAGTCGTAACTTACTTCGATGGTGTTACCGGTCACTAAGTCAAGTTGCCTGTTGATCTCAGCGACTACATCTTCCGTCTTCAGCGTCTCTAAATCGGTGCCAGCTGGAAACCCGGCACCGTCGTCACCGGCAAGCCCGAGGTAAATCTCTCGGGTCTCTCCATCGCTCGTGACGCGGAATGTTTGGTTGCTAGCGTCCGACAGGTCGAAATAGTTTTCGCTACCGAGTTCACGCTGCAACTGGTTTGTGATGGCTGCGGCTACTTCTGCACCCGTCACTTTGGTTTGCCCTGCAAGGCCAGAGAGATCCAAGGTCACTTCCTGGTCAGAGCCGTCCACCTTGACCTTCATGATGGAACCCAGCTGATCCGCCGTGTAGCCACTGAAGTCCACTCCGTTGCTGAGGTCAAACTGGGTCATGTCCACGGCGTCACCAGAGATGGAGGCGGCGGTCGAGTTGCGGATGTCGGTCAGATCGTTCAGGGCAAAAAGCTGGGTAGGAGCCGTGGTGAGCAGGTCTTTGACCTCGTTGAAGGGCTTGGTTTGGCCGTATTGGTTGACGTACAGCCTTTGCCCGCTGGTGTCTGTGGCTTGTTTGAGCGCCTGCGGCACCTCTTTGCCATCGACATACACGTGCGTTTGCCAGGTGTTGGTCGGGGTGATGGCGTCAGCATTGCGGGTTTTGGTGTAGTACACGGTGGCTAAATAGCCGTTGCCGCCGGCGTCGTACACGGTCATGGCGCTGCTTTTGTTGTAGGTGGCCGGGTTGGTGGCGTCAAACGCAGCGGTGATAACCGCAGCATCTGCAGGAAAATTGAGACTCAGCGCTACCTGGCTGGTTTGCGTGGCTTCGCCTGCTGTTTTGGCCGGAATCGTCAGATCGATCTGGTCGTTGACGTTGGCCGTGCCTGCCGAGTCCACGGTGGCTGCCCGCAGGCGCTCACCGGCAGCATTGACCACGTTGCGCTGCTCGTTGAGCATGAACTGGCCGTTGCGTGTGTAGGTGTAGGGCTGGCCTGCGCCGGCTTGCAGGGGGAAAAACCCGTCGCCAGTGATGGCCAGGTCCAGCGCGTTGGCAGAAAAAGCGATGTTGCCTTGGGTGAACTCCTGGCTCACTTGCTTGAGTGCCACGCCTTGGCCGACGGTGTTGGTGGCCTTTTGCAGCGGCGAGGTGGCAAAAATGTCACCAAAGTCCGCGCGCGAGCGCTTGAATCCTGTGGTGCCTACGTTGGCAATGTTGTTGGCGGTGACGCCAAGCTGGGTAGTGGCTGCATTGAGGCCGGTCAACGAGGTGTAGAAGGACATGGTCAGTGACTCCGTAAGTGCGTGTTGGAGGGTGAAAAAAGGGGGGCGAAACTTAGCCGTAAATCTTGGTGACGTCGGACAGCTTGACGGTCTTGCCCCCAGTGACTTGCAGCAGCATGGTCTTGTCAGGCTGCTGACTCACACCGGTAATGGTGGCCAACGTGCTCACAGTGGGCGTGACGTTTTTGCCCAAGGCCACCGCTTTGGCGACGAAGCGGTAGGTGCCGTCGGGCAAGGGATTGCCTGCGTCGTCATTTCCGTCCCACGCAAACGGCATATCACCGGGTTTTTGCGGGCCAGCCGTCTGCGTGTTCACCAAGATTCCCTTGGCGTCAAACACCTGCAGTTGGACGCCGTCTGCGCCATTGGGCAAGCCGACAGTTGCTGCAACCGATTTGCCGTTTGACAACACGGCGGGACCGTCAGGCACTGACACCTTGGTGCCGATCAAAGCCGCACTCGACGTCATCTGGCTGCTGGCCATGGTGCTGGTAAAGCTGCTCATGTTGGTCGCCATGTTGGTGGTCGCCTCCAACTGTGAGAACTGTGCAAGCTGCGCCACGAAGGCCTCGTTTTTGACCGGGTCCGTCGGGTCTTGGTTTTTGAGCTGCGCGGTAAACAGCGTTAAAAACTCTGTTTGCCCCATGGAGGACTGGCCTCCGTTGGCGGTGAGTGCGGCTTGGGCGTCGCTGGCAGTGGTTTTGATGCTGCTGGGCACCGCTGTGGCCCAAGCGCTGTTGTTTAACGCGCTGGTTTGCAGGAGGTCGAGGTTGGCCATGATGGGAGCGTCCGGGTTTAGCTTTTGATGATGTCGAGCGTGCGCATCATCAATTGGCGCGCGGTGTTGACTACTTCAACGTTGTTTTGGTAGGAGCGAGCGGCAGCCATCATTTCCACCATCTCAGACATCTCATTCACGTTGGACAGGTAAACGTAGCCGTCCTTGTCAGCGACCGGGTTGCCGGGGTCGGAAACGCGGGAAATCGACCTGGGGTCGTCCGAAATGCCAGATATCTTGACGCCACCTTTGTTGGCTAAGTCGTTGCCGCCCGCTTGGGTTTCCATGATGGTTTTAAAGGTGACCCGCTTGCCCCGAAAGGCGGCTTCGTCCGAGCTGGCCACGGTGCCAGCATTGGCCAGGTTGGAGGCAGTTGCGTTCATGCGCACGGTTTGCGCATTGAGCGCGGAACCGGCGATGCCGAAAATTTGGTCCAGTGCCATGGCTTAGTCTCCGCGCAGTGCTTTGCGAATACCGCTGATGCGGTTTTCAAGAATGCTCAAGGTGGTTTGGTAGTCGGCGGCGTATTGGCCGTATTTGGCTTGTTCCACCGGCAGCTCGACGGTGTTGCCGTCAAAAGACACGTTAAAGGGTGTGCGGTACTTCAGTCCGCTGCCGTTGCTGATCTCACCCAAAGGGATGTGGGCGGTGTCGGTGGTGCGCATGGTGGTGTCTTGCGTGTCTTTCAACACCTGGCGAAAGTCAATGTCTTGCGCTTTGTAGTTGGGTGTGTCCGCGTTGGCGATGTTGCGCGACAGCACCTCCATGCGCTGGCTGCGCATGCCAAGGGCCTTTTCATGCAGGCTAAATGCGTTGTCAATGAGGTTCATGCGCACTCCAAAACCATGTTGTTGAACTGCCGGTTTGCCGACACAGCGGGCGGCAAATCTTGCGATTAAGTACCTTTCAGCAACTTGCATGCCATGTAGTGCTTGCCGGTATGCAAACGGCACTTCCGCCGCGCTCTACTGCGCAGGCGCGGTGCCCGCAAAAGGGCTTTGGAGGGCGCGGGCGGCAAAGAGTTGCCGCCGGGTGCGTAGGTGACGTCTTCCGCCTTGCCGCCTTGCCGCCTTGCCGCGGGATGGCGCCTTGGCAGCACCGCTGCCAGTGCTTCAGGGAACGGTGTTTTGCACGTATTGCTGTGCGCGTTGCGCCTGTACGCGCAGACCGCTGGGCAGCAGTGGCCCCAAGCGCGCCGACGCATTTTCTAGCAGGCCCTGGCGAATGGACTGGCGTGTGATGGGTGCAGCGCTGTCGCTGCCCACATGCAGCGCGCGCGCTTGTTGCCCCGGAATGTTGAGGGGCGCGTTGGCTTGGCCCTGGGCGCGCGATGCGGGGTTGAGGACCGTCAGGTACAAGTCTTCCAAGCCGGCCGGACCCTGGGTTTTGAGTCCCACGTCGTTAAAGTACTTGTCTACCAAGCTGAGTTGCTGATGGACGCTCAAGTCCAAAATGGCTTTTGGATTGGCGCCATAGCCGGCTGAGGCGGCACCGCGCGCTGGGCCGTCACAAAACTGGATGATGCCGTGGCACCGCTGGTTGCTGGCGCGGGGGTTCATGCCGTCACTCTCCATCAGCGTCATGCGGGCAAAGTCGTCGGGGGAAAAGTGGTGGTTGCCCGCCATTTGCACAATTTTGTCGTAAACCGCCGTTTTTTCCGCCACGGGAATAAAGCCTTTGGCCACGGCCCGGTCCAAAGTTTTTTGCAGCACGGGATGCGCACCGCTGTGCGCTGGTTTGGGCCTGGGCGTTTGGGCCACCATGCTCGCAGCCGATGTGAACTTGCGCGAGCGCACCTCATAAGCCAGCGGGGTGCCAGAAGGTGCCGCCGCAACCACGGGCCGACCCAAGCGCTCTGGGCCGGTCTGGGTAACCGTGCTGGCTGGGCGCGCGTTGGCACCCTGCATCGCTTGCAGCTGGGCCTGAAGCCCGGTCAGCGCAAGGCTTTGGCCGGGGTAGATCAGGTTCGCATTGCTGACCCGGTTGGCGCTGGCAAGTTCTTTTGCGAGCCGGTGTTCCTCGGTGGTGCTCAACGGGACGCCTTGCGCCTGCGCTTGCTGGCGCACTACGCCGATCAGCGTCTCGCCCTGCGAGATGGTGTGGCGCGCGGGGCTGCCGGTAACCGGCCCTGCACTTGCTGCGTCTGCGTTGAGCGGAGCTTGTGCGCCCACTTTGGCCTGTTGCAACACAGAAGAGAACGCCTTGCTGCCTGCACTGCCCGTGGCAGGCGCAGATGCATGCGCCGGGGCGGTTGCATGGGCGGGTGCGGCCACGCCGCCAGCGGGGGCCGAAGGCATGGCGATGGGGGATTGCAAAGCGTCACGGGTCCACATGGTGTGTCAATCGGATCTAAAAAAATGGCGTATTGCGGGCAGAGTAGGGTGGGGCGAGGTCAGGTCTTCATGTGGCATCGTTCTTGCGCTGAAACTTTTGTCAGGAAAACCTGTCAATTTTTCAACACCTAAGTCCATTCATGCAATTGCTGTGCCACCAGAGTCGGTCGTATCCCTTGCTGCGCATGGCAGCGGCGTGGGCGCGGTGGTGGGCGCAGCGCGGCCTGCTGTGGGTGGCCTTGTGGGCTGCCTGCGGTGCGTTGGCGCAAGCGCCGACTGACAAGCTGTTCGCCGAAGTCGGTCAGTGGGTGCAGCAGTCGCAGAAGCTCAGCGCCAGCCAGTTCACCTTCGCGCCGCTGGACGCACGGGTGCAGGTCGAGGCCTGCGACCGGGCTCTGGTCATGGATTCGCCATTTGCGGCCCGCGAGACCGTTCGAGTGCGTTGCCTTGGTAAACCGGGATGGCAACTTTATCTGCGCGTGGTGCTCAAGCCAGGGGTGGCGCCGGGACTGCCAGAGCCGGGTGTGCCCGGCCCAGCGCTTGCCGCCGCAGCGCCAGCACCCGTTGCACCGCCCCAGGTCCGGCGCGTTGTCGTCGCTAAGGATGTGCTGCGCGCGGGCACCGTGGTGAGTGCTGCCATGGTGCGGGAGCTGGACGTGGTGGCCCAAGGCCTGGACCCGCAGGCGCTGGCCTCTGTCAGAGAAGCCGAAAACGCGGAGGTGGTACGCGACATCGCAGCCGGTGTGCCCCTGCGCTCTTACGACCTGCGGCGTGCGGTTTTGGTCAAGCAGGGGCAGTCGGTGGTGCTGACGGTGGGTCAAGGCAGTGGCTTTAGCATCACCGCTCGGGTGGAAGCCCTCCAAGATGGCAAAATGGGTGACCAAATTCGCTTAAAAAATCCCGACTCGGGTCGATCTTTAAGTGGGGTCGTTACGGGTCCCAACGCAGCACGCGGTTTGTGAAGTTTTTTTCACCTTGTGCTGTTTTCCCCCTCAAGTTATTGCCCAAGCAGCCGATTCCCTTATCACGAAGCCCCAACCACAGAACGAAGTGACCAAAGTGAGCCCCCATGACTGATGCGATCAACCCCTTTTTCCGGCAGGCACCGACGAACTCCGCTGCCCGCAAGTTTCTGGACAAGGCGCCGGAGTCAGCCCCAGCGCCAAGCGCCGCAGCCAGCGCTGCTGCGGCGGCTATGGACCATTTGGCCGCTGGAAAGCCGGCCGTAGCAAGCTCCAAGAGCGCAGATACCAGTGCATTTAGCGCGATTACTGCCAAGCTAAAAGAAGAACCCGAATTCGACCGCGCGAAAGTGGACTCCATCAAGCGGGCGATCGAAGACGGGCAATACCCGCTCAACGCGCGGCGCATTGCTGAGAGTTTTGTGGCACTTGAGCAGTTGATTGGCCAGTGATCGGCCAGCAACGGGAAAGCAACCGGCCTTTTATTGAAAACTCATGGGTAAGCGGAGACTTTGTTTGTGAATGATCCGGTGCACTACGCGTCGCAGCTTGCCGAGCAGCTGGCTCAGCTTCTAGAGCAAGAGTTCGCCACTTTGCGCAGCCAAGACATTGATCAGTTTGAGCAACTGCAGCCGGTAAAGACCGAGCTTCTGGCTGAGATAACCCGTCTAGCCCCACCCGCTGCCGAGGTGCAGTCACTGCCTGAATGGCAAAACTTCCGCGCCAGCATGCTTGCCTGCCGCGACGCACACCGTCGCAACGCGGTGCTCATGGAGCGCAAGCTCGAAGCAATCCGTGGCACCTTGCAAAGCTTGCGGGTGGATGGCGCGGCCAGCTCGGTCGAGGTCTATGACCGTTTGGGCCACATCTCTCGTTTTTCGCGTCATTCGGGTTACAGCGACGCCTAAACTTCCTCGGCTTGCTCTGCATGCGAGGCTTGCGGTTCTGCGTTGGTACTTTGGCCCGCCAGCGTTTTTTCATCCCCAGGGCGCATGCCTTTGAGCCAGTACACCCAAGACAAGATGACCGCCACAGCGGTGAACAGCTCAGGCGGCACTTCTTCGTCAACGTTCAAGCGGCTCAGCATGGCCAGTAACTGGGGGTCTTCGGTGACATAGACGCCGTGTTCGCGGGCTTGGGCAATCATTGCAATAGCCAGCTCGTCTTGCGCCTTGGCGGTCACTACCGGCGTAGTGTGGCCGCCGTATTCGAGCGCAATGGCCTGGCGGCGAGGGCCCGTCCTCACGGCCTCACACCCTAAAGTCCAACACGGCACCAGGCAATGCCTGCGGCGTTGCTGGGGCTGGCGCCGCAGGGCGCGCACCCGGATGCGCATGGAAGCTACGCATGGACAGCCCCACCACACCCAGGTCGCGCCGCAGGTTTTCGGCCCCTTGTTGGGCCAGTGTGACCACCGATTCACGCAGCGCCCACATCGACAAATCCAGGTCGGTGTCGCCGTGCAGGTCTGCCTTGAGCCAAAGTTCGCCGTAGTCCTGGCTTTTGGAGTGGGCGTTGACGGTGTAGACCGCTGCTTGCCCATCCTCCCTGGCGGGGCGCTCAAAGCGCAGCTCCACAGGCGATTGGTTGAAAAATGGCAGCGTTACCGCAAACGCCAAGGCTCCGTCCGCTTGGGCTTGCACGGCACCCAGTTGCGCAGCGTCCAAGTCGCCCAGCGCTCTTTTGATTTGCTGCGCCTCTGAGCTGTCTGCATCTCCCTCGTCTTTCATTGCCTTGAGCAACTGGTGCAGCAACTGCTTGGGGTCTGCAGGCGCAGGGTTGCGAACGCGCGCGATGCTGGTCTCCGAGCCCATGGCGGCGTACAGGGCTACCCGGATGGCCTCGGGGCTGAGCTTCTGCGCGTCCAACTGCATGGCCTGCCATTGCGATTGCATTGGCGCCTGCTCTGCGGCCAGGCTGCGTCCCGTCGCGCCCGCTTGCATGGCGGGCCGCCCCGAAATTTTGGCTAAAACCGCGTCAAGGCCCTCGCCCGGTTCAAAAAGTTGACGCACGTCTGGCATCCCCGGTTGGCGGTAAAGCAGGCTTCCAAGTCGAGAGAAGATTCCAGGAAAACCCGCGAACGGCGCGCTGGCAGCGCCAGCTGCACCACTCAGCCCTTGAAGTGCAACGGCGGTGATGGCCGCAGTGGCCGGTGCAGCCGATGGCGCTTGCACACTGATTTCTGGCGCGTAAGGTGTGGCCACCTGCGCAGAATGGGTCGCCGGGGCCGTGGCAGGCGCCATGCCCGCTGCGTTACCAAGAAGCCGCAAGGTCACGCTACCGTCGGTGTGTGACTGCACCTGGAAATTCAGGCGCTGCCCGACCTCCCAGCCGTTGGCGCGCGGCACGCCGATTTGCCGGCCGCGCAGCATGAGCGCCAGTTGCTCACCTTGGGGCTGCACGGTGGCTTGAACGATTTGGCCGTCCTTCAGGTCCAGTGCCCGCGCGGTCACGGCCTCGACCAGGGGTAAGGATGCGGGCCCTTGAACAAATAACGGACTGGGCCTGGGCAGCGAAGTGCTTTCGGCGACTGCAATCACGGAAATTGCACCCAGTGTCTGCGCTCTGCGCTGGTAGAAGGTGTGAAACCGGCCGGGCCTTGCGCCACCTCGGGCTCCGGTGCTTTGGCGCCCAGGTGCTTTCGCAACAGCGCGTCGTGGTCGGGTACTGCCAATGGCACACCCTTGCGCAGTGTCGGAAACTTGCCAGGCTTGAATGCCTGCGGGTTCTGCTCGATCAAGGCGAGACGCAGTAGCTCAATCTTCAAGGGGCTGCCCGGTAGGATTTTTGCGATGACCTGGTCCAGCGTTTCTGAGGGTTTGGGCAAATAGCTTTGCGCAAGCGGCACCGCCGCGCGCG
>JARXAU010000183.1 GCA_029865675.1 Rhodoferax sp. | reverse complement strand
GCTGTCGTTCATTTGGCGCAGGCCTTTGGCGTCGATGATGGCGTCTACTTCGCCACCGTCGGTCCACAAGGCGTCAAACACCTGCTTGGCCGCGTTGTTGGATATAGTGCCGTCGGCGATGCGGCCAATCAAGGCTGCGAGTTGCGTGTTGCTCACGGGCAGTTGTTCAAACGACAGTTCGCCACTGTTCAAGCGCCGTGACACTTCCCCCATGATCCAGTTGCTGGCCAGCTTGGGCTGACCGCAGGCCTTGGCCGTCGCTTCAAAATACGCCGCCATCGCCCTGCTTTGTGTCAGCGTGGCCGCGTCATATTCCGGCAGCCCATAGTCCGCACAAAACCGCGCCGCCATCACCCAGGGCAGTTCCACCATTTCCGAGCGCACGCGCTCCACCCAGTCGCGGCCAATCACCAGCGGGGGCAGGTCGGGGTCGGGGAAGTAGCGGTAGTCGGCGGCGTCTTCCTTGGTGCGCATGGCGCGGGTCTCGCCGGTGTCGGGGTTGAACAGCACCGTGGCTTGCTGGATGGCGCGCCCGTCCTCAATCTCTTCAATCTGCCAGCGCACTTCATAGTCAATCGCTTGTTGCATGAACTTGAAGCTGTTGAGGTTTTTGATCTCGCGCCGCGTTCCTAGGGCCGCGCCGGGCTTGCGCACCGACACGTTGGCGTCGCAGCGGAAGCTGCCCTCTTGCATATTGCCGTCGCAAATGCCAATCCAGGTCACGATCTCGTGCAGCTTTTTGGCATAGGCCACGGCCTCGTCGCTAGAGCGCATGTCGGGCTCTGTCACGATCTCTAAAAGCGGCGTACCGGCTCGGTTCAGGTCAATGCCAGACTGGCCAATAAAGTCTTCGTGCAGCGATTTGCCCGCGTCTTCTTCGAGGTGCGCACGCACCAGGCGCACGGTCTTTTTCTCGTCGCCCAGCAAAAAGCTCACCTCGCCGCCCTGCACCACCGGAATCTCAAACTGGCTGATCTGGTAGCCCTTGGGCAGGTCGGGGTAGAAGTAGTTTTTGCGCGCAAACACGCTGCGCTCGGCAATGTGCGAGCCCAGCGCCAAGCCGAGCTCAATCGCGCGCTCGACCGCACCGATGTTCATCACCGGCAGCGTGCCGGGCAGCGCCAGGTCCACGGCGCAGGCCTGGGTGTTGGGTTCGGCGCCAAAAGTGGTGGGCGCGCGGCTGAAAATCTTGCTTTGCGTGGAGAGTTGGGCGTGGGTCTCAAAGCCGATGACCACTTCGTAGCCCTGAACCAGTTTGGCGCTCATGCTGCGGCTCCCGGTTGTTGTGTGTGGTGCTCGGTGGCCAATTGGAACTGGTGCGCCACGTTCAGCAATTTGGCCTCTTGCAAGTAGTTGCCGATCAGCTGCAGTCCCACTGGCAGGCCGCCTTCGCCCAGGCCCACTGGCAGGCTCATGCAAGGCAAACCGGCCAAGGATGCGGGCAGGGTAAAGATGTCTGCCAGGTAGCTGGCCACCGGGTCGTCGGCCTTGTCGCCCAGCTTCCAGGCGGTGGTGGGCGCCACTGGCCCGGCGATCACGTCGCAGCTCGCAAATGCGCTTTGAAAGTCATCGGCAATCATGCGGCGGATCTTTTGCGCCTGCAGGTAGTAGGCGTCGTAGTAGCCGTGCGAGAGCACATAGGCGCCGGTCATGATGCGGCGCTTCACCTCCTGGCCAAAGCCCTCGGCGCGGGTCTTTTTGTACATATCGGTCAGGTCGGCAAAGTCGGCGGCGCGGTGGCCGAATTTGACGCCGTCAAAGCGGCTCAGGTTAGAGCTGGCCTCCGCCGGGGCGATGATGTAGTAGACCGGAATCGACAGCTCGGTGCGCGGCAAGGCAATAGGCACCAGTGTGGCGCCTTGCGCTTGCAGTTGCGCCAGCGCTGCGTCAATGGTGCGGCGTACATCGGCGGCCAGGCCTTCGCCAAAAAACTCTTTGGGCACGCCCACGCGCAGGCCTTGAAGGCTGTGGCCCAGGGCGGCACAAAAGTCTTCTGCCGCCACATCCAGCGAAGTCGAATCCCGGTCCAGGTCTGGCGTGCACATGGCGCTGAGCAAGAGCGCGCAATCTTCGGCACTGCGTGCCATGGGCCCGGCCTGGTCCAGGCTGGAGGCGAAGGCCACCATGCCGTAGCGGCTGGCGCGGCCATAGGTCGGTTTAATGCCGGTAATGCCGCAAAACGCCGCCGGTTGGCGGATGGAGCCGCCGGTATCGGTGCCGGTGGCCGCAGGCGTCAGACGTGCGCCCACGGCGGCTGCGCTGCCGCCCGAGGAGCCGCCGGGCACATGCGCGGTGTTCCAGGGATTGGTCACGGGGCCAAAGGCCGAGTTTTCGTTGGCAGAGCCCATGGCGAACTCGTCGCAGTTGAGCTTGCCCAGGGTCACCATACCGGCTTGGCGCAAGTGCGCGACCACGGTGGCGTCAAAGGGTGAGCGGTAGCCGTTCAACATGCGCGAGCCCGCAGTGGTAACCAGGTCTTTGGTGACAAACACGTCTTTGTGGGCGATGGGCACGCCTTCGAGTGGCCCGGCGCTGCCCGCTGCCAATTTGGCGTCCGAGGCGCGGGCTTGCGCCAGCGTGAATTCGCTGTCAATGTCCAGAAACGCGTTGTGCGGGTTGCCGCCCAAGCGGGCCAAAAAGCGAGTGGCGACTTCGACCGCGCTAACTTGCTTGCTTTGGAGCAGGGCGGCGAGTTCGGCCACGCCCAGGTGGTGCAGTTCGGTCATGGCTTACTCAATCACTTTCGGAACCAGAAATAGGCCGCGTTCCACGGCCGGGGCGCTGCGCTGGTTGGCTTCTCGGTCGTTGGGCTCGCTGGCCAGGTCGGGGCGCAGGCGCAGATGGATCGGCGGCATGCTGGGCATGGCGTCCAGCGGGTGCGCCATGGGCAGCACGCCGCTGGTGTCGACCTGGCTGATTTGCGTGACGATGTCAAAAAACGCGTTGATCTGGTCCAGCATGCGCACGCCCTCGTCGGGCGCAAGCTCTAGGCGGGCCAGGTTGGCGATGCGGGCGATGTCTGTGGCAACGAGTGACATGAGGGGGTGGACGGTTTTGCGCACTGGCGCGTTGTGAGGTAGGTGCGGATCGTTTGCGGTCGAATCTGAGCGCCACGCAAGCGCAAAACGGTCCGAATTTACAAGCGATGGAGTATTATCCCGCCTTTGGTTAGCGGCCATTTTGTGCTGTCAACACTGTCCCCATCGCCCCGACACTCCCCCGCTTTTTTTCAACACTCACACCAAGGCGACGCAGAGCGCAAACGCTCGGCGCGCTCCTACAGGATTCGCAATGCTTGGCGCTTTCACCCGATATTTTTCCACCGACCTGGCCATCGACCTGGGCACGGCCAACACCCTGATTTATGTGCGCGACAAGGGCATTGTCCTAGACGAACCCTCCGTGGTGGCTATCCGCCATGAGGGCGGCCCGCAAGGCAAGAAGTCTATTCAAGCGGTTGGCAAGGAGGCCAAAGCGATGTTGGGCAAAGTGCCCGGCAACATTGAAGCCATTCGCCCCATGAAAGACGGCGTGATCGCCGACTTTACGGTCACCGAGCAAATGCTCAAGCAGTTCATCAAGATGGTGCACCCGCGCAGCGTTTTTCGCCCCAGCCCGCGCATCATCATATGCGTGCCTTGCGGCTCCACCCAGGTGGAGCGCCGCGCCATTCGTGAGTCCGCCTTGGGCGCAGGTGCGAGCGACGTGTATTTGATTGAAGAGCCGATGGCTGCGGCCATTGGCGCCGGTTTGCCGGTGAGCGAGGCTTGTGGCTCCATGGTGGTGGACATTGGTGGCGGCACCACCGAAGTCGGCGTGATCTCGCTGGGCGGCATGGTTTACAAGGGCAGCGTGCGCGTGGGCGGCGACAAGTTTGACGAGGCCATCATCAACTACATCCGGCGCAACTACGGCATGCTCATTGGCGAGCCCACGGCGGAGGCCATCAAGAAAAAAATCGGCTCGGCCTTCCCCGGCTCCGAAGTCAAAGAAATGGAAGTGCGCGGGCGCAACCTGTCGGAGGGCGTGCCGCGCAGCTTCACGATCTCTAGCAACGAGATTTTGGAAGCGCTCACCGACCCGCTCAACAACATCGTCTCGGCCGTGAAAAACGCGCTGGAGCAAACCCCGCCCGAGCTGGGCGCCGACATTGCCGACCGGGGGATGATGCTGACCGGCGGCGGCGCGCTCTTGCGTGACCTGGACCGCCTGCTGGCCGAAGAAACCGGCCTGCCCGTGCTGGTGGCCGAAGACCCGCTGACGTGCGTGGTGCGCGGCTGCGGTATTGCGCTGGAGCAGATGGAGCGCCTGGGTTCTATTTTTACCGACGAATAAACGCCACACGCCGAAATGGCGCTCACCTCCTTGGGACGGGAACCCCCTCCCTTTTTTCGTCAAGGACCATCGGCGTTTTCGCGTTGGCTGGTGCTCAGCGCGCTCGCGGTGTTCCTCATGGTGGCCGACGCGCGTTTTGACCTAATGCTGCCGCTGCGCACGGCGCTCTCAGTTGCACTGTACCCATTGCAATGGCTAGCCATGCGCCCAGTTTTATTAGTGCAAAGCGCGCAGTCTGCTTTGCAGGCGATGGCGACCAACGCGGCCTCGTTGGCCGCTTTGCGTCAGCAGTTGTCCACTCAGGCGCAGCGGGCCAACCAAGCGGACTTGCTGCTGCTTGAGAACCGCCGTTTGCGCGATTTGCTCGCTTTGCAGGCGCGGCTTGAGCAGCGCACCGTAGCGGCGCAGGTGCTGTACGACGCCGCCGATCCCTACACTCGCAAAGTGATCTTGGACAAAGGGGAGCTGCAAGGCTTGCACTTGGGTGCTCCGGTGGTGGACGAGCTGGGTATCTTGGGTCAGGTGACTCGGCTCTTTCCTTTAATGAGTGAGGTCACGCTGATCACCGACCGCGACCACGCCATTCCGGTGCTCAACGCCCGCACTGGTGCGCGCGGTGTGGCCTACGGTGACACCTTCAGCCATGCAGATGCCATGGAGCTTCGCTTCATGGCGGCCAATGCCGACGTCGAGCAGGGGGATTTGCTCACCACCAGCGGGGTCGATGGCGTCTATCCGGCTGGGCTGCCAGTAGCACGCGTCGAGAAGATCGAGCGGCGCACCGACGCCGTGTTCGCCCGCATTTACTGTGCACCAGTGGCGTCCGTTGCGGGGGCCACCCATGTGCTGGTTCTTGACCCCTTGGATGCGGCAGCCAAGCCCCGGCCCGCCGGCGCCTCGGAGGCAATTCCTGCCAAAACGGGGGGGCGACGATGATCATGCCACCCGGTGAGCGCTTGCTGATGCCGGTCAGGCCGGCCTTCGTTTGGATGACTTTGGTGGGCGGTTTGCTCGCTGCCATGCTGGCGAATATGCTTTTGTGGGGCCGGGCGGCTTGGGCACCCGATATTCTTTCTATCGTTTTGCTTTATTGGACAGTGCACCAAACCCGGCGCGTGGGCATGTTTGTCGCCTTCGTGGCGGGTTTGCTGATGGACGTGCATCAAGGGGGTTTGCTGGGTCAGCACGCATTGGCTTACGTGGCGCTGAGCTACCTCGCGGTACGGCTCCACCGACGGTTGCGCTGGTTTTCCGTGACCGAACAGGCGGTGCAGGTGTTTCCATTGTTTGCATTTGCGCATTTGGTGGAGTGGTCAGTCAATTTTTTGGTGATGGGTGGCCCAAGTAGCTGGTGGACACTGGTGTCACCGGTGGCTGAGGCCTTGCTCTGGCCCTTGGTGGGCCAGCTCTTGGTCGCCCCGCAGCGCCGGGCGCCCGATCCCGACAAAAACCGTCCAATCTAGTCTTCCCAAGCACCATGGAACTGCGCAACGTAGAAGCCGATCTGGCCCGGTTCCGTACACGAGTTTTTGTCTTCACCGTGGTGGTGCTGGCGTGCTTCTTTTTGTTGCTGTGCCGCCTGGTCTACCTGCAAGTCTGGCGCCACGACGATTTGCGCGCCCAGGCCGAGAGCAACCGCACGTCCATCGTGCCCATCGTGCCCAACCGGGGGCTCATTGAGGATCGCAATGGCATTGTGCTGGCCAGCAACTATTCGGCCTATACGCTGGAGATCACACCTTCCAAGACGCTGGCGCTGGACACCACCATCGACGGGCTTGCCGAGTTGGTAGACATCACGGTGCGCGACCGCCGGCGCTTCAAAAAGCTGCTCGACGAGTCCAAAAGCTTCGAGTCGCTGCCCATTCGCAACCGCCTGACCGACGCCGAGGTGGCGCGCTTCGCGGCGCAGCGCTTTCGTTTTCCGGGCGTGGAGATCAAGGCGCGGCTGTTTCGCAACTACCCTTATGGCGAACTCGCCAGCCACGTGATTGGCTACATCGGGCGCATCAACACCAGCGAAAAAGAAAAGATCGAGAGCGACGAGGACCAGGCCAACTACCGGGGCACCGAGTACATCGGCAAGCTGGGCGTAGAGCAAAGTTTTGAGCGCCAGCTCCACGGCATTACGGGGGTCGAACACATTGAAACCTCCGCCGGCGGGCGCGCCATGCGCCGCCTTTCCAGCAGCGCGGCCACGCCGGGCGACACAGTGGCGCTGTCCATCGACATCAAGCTGCAGTACCTGGTGGAACAAATGTTTGGCGATCGCCGGGGTGCGTTAGTGGCGCTGGACCCCAAAACCGGCGAGGTGCTGGCCTTTGTGAGCAAACCCACTTTTGACTCCAACCTGTTTGTTGAGGGCATTGACCAAGAAAACTGGCAAATGCTCAACGAGTCCCCCGACCGCCCTTTGCTCAACCGCGCATTGCGCGGCACCTACCCACCGGGCTCGACGTACAAGCCCTTTATGGCCCTGGCCGCGCTGGAGACTGGCACACGCAGCGCCACGGCCTTGATCAACGACCCTGGCTTTTACATGTTTGGTGGCCACCGCTTTGGCAGCCCGGAGAACGAGCGTGGCGGCACCATGGACATGCGCCGCGCCATTGTGGAGTCCAGCAACGCCTACTTCTATTCGCTGGCCAACGAGCTGGGCGTGGACCCCATGCACGATTTCATGAAGCCGCTGGGTTTGGGCCAGATCACCGGCATCGACGTGCTCGGTGAGGTACGCGGCGTGCTACCCAGCCAGGCCTGGAAGCGCAACTACTACAAGCGCCCGGAACAGCAAAAGTGGTACGCCGGGGAGACCATCTCCCTGGGCATCGGCCAGGGCTACAACAGCTTCACCATGCTGCAGTTGGCCCAGGCCACCGCCACGCTGGCCAACCAGGGCATCCAGCACCGCCCGCGCCTGGTCACTGCGACGCAGGACGCCAGCACCCACGCACGCGCGCTCGTGCCCTTGGAGGCGCCGCGCAACCTGCAATTCAAGCCCGAGCACATTGCCGTTATCGTGCAAGCCATGGTCGGTGTGACCCAGGAGGGAACGTCGGCGCGGGTGTTCGCCGGTGCTCCCTACCTGAGCGCTGGCAAGACGGGCACCGCGCAGGCCGTGAGCCTGGGCAAAAATGAAAAGTACAACGCATCGCGCATGGAAGAGCGCCAGCGCGACCACTCGCTCTACATCGCATTTGCCCCGGCGCAAGACCCGCAAATTGCGCTGGCGGTGATTGTGGAGAACGCAGGGTTTGGCTCCGCCGCCGCCGCACCCATTGCGCGCCGGGTGTTTGACTATTGGTTGTTGCAACAGTACCCGAATGACGATGACCTCGCTGCGGTCAAGAAAGGCCAGGGCGCCGCGCCAGCGGGCACGCCGCGCAGTGTGGCCGATATGCCTTGGCCGCCCACCGAGCGCGCAAAGCCCGCCGGATAGCGCCAAGCCTACGCTGCGGTGCAACCCAAATTGCCCTCGCCAATCACTCAAGGCCTGAGGCTTAGCGCAAAAACGCGTCCCACCCAGTCTTCAAAATCAAGGCACTCACCACCACTAAAAAGCCGATGCGCACAAAGCCTGCGCCGTGCTTGAGCGCCAGGTGGGTGCCCGCCAGACTGCCTGCGATATTGGCCGCCGCCATGGCCAGCACGAAATGCCACCAGACGTGGCCGGTGAGCGCAAACAGCCCCAAGGCAGCCAGGTTGCTGGCAGTGTTGAGCAGTTTGGCGCTGGCCGAGGCGTTCAAAAAGTCGTAACCGGCCACCCGCACCAGCAGGAAAACGAAGAAGCTCCCGGTGCCCGGGCCAAAAAAGCCGTCATAAAAGCCGATGACCGCACCAATGCCGCTCAACACCCAGGCCTCGGTGCGACCGGAAAAGCGCGGAGCGTGGCTGCGCCCGAGGTCTTTTTTGGCCAAGGTGTAGACGAGCAAAAGCAGCAGCAACACCGGTAAGGCCTTGCGCAGGTAATGCGGACTGACTTGTGTCACCAGCCAAGCACCGGCCAAAGAGGCGGCCAGCGCCGCCAAGGCGGCGGGTGCCAGAGCGCCCCAGGGCAGCCTTACCTTGCGGCTGTACTGCCAGGTGGCCATGGCCGTGCCCCAGACGGATGCCCCCTTGTTGGTGCCAAACAAAGTGGCGGGCGCAGCGTTGGGGAAGGTGGCAAACAGCGCGGGCATCAAGACCAGCCCGCCGCCGCCGACGATGGAGTCTATAAAACCGGCCAGCAGCGAGGCCAGCGTGACAACGAGAAGGTCCATGGACGCGCGTGCCGTTTCAAAAATAAAAAAGCACCGGGGTTCCCAGTGCTTTTTACCCTTTTAAAAAAGGTGTGAGTCATTGCGATGCAATGCTTATTATCTCCTCGGCATCGACTTTCGCTCCGGGCGGGCCCTTCGCTTTTCGCAGTTGCGTACCTTGTGGACAGGCCTGTAAATGTACGGTAAAGCAGCGGGCGCAGGCATCGGTGCTTACCCTGTCCGAAGCTGCACCAAAGCCTAGGTCATGGCGTCCTCGGCGATCCATTGTGCGGCTTTTTCCGCAATCATCAGAGTGGGCGAATTGGTGTTGCCGCTGGTAATGAGCGGCATTACACCGGCATCTACCACGCGCAGGCCAGCCACGCCAAACACCCGCAGGCGTGCGTCTACCACCGCCAGAGGGTTGCTGGCCGTGCCCATTTGCGTGGTGCCTACCGGGTGAAATATGGTGCTGGCGATATCGCCAGCCAGGCGGGCGAGTTCGTCGTCGCTTTGGAACTGCACGCCGGGTTTGTGTTCCTGCGGGCTGTAGGGCGCCAGCGCACTTTGCGCCAGGATGCGCCGGGTCACGCGCAGCGAGTCGGCAGCCACTTTGCGGTCGGCCTCGGTGCTGAGGTAGTTGGGCGCAATCGCCGGGGCGTCCTGGAAATGGGGCGACTTGATGTGCACCGTGCCCCTGCTGGTGGGGTTGAGATTGCACACGCTGGCGGTGATGGCGTCAAACGTGTGCAGCGGCGAGCCGAAGGCGTCTAGGCTGAGCGGCTGCACGTGGTACTCCAGGTTCGGATAGGGCTGGGCGGGGTCGCTGCGGGTAAACGCGCCGAGTTGGCTGGGCGCCATGCTCATCGGTCCGCTGCGCTTGAAGGCGTATTCCAGGCCAATGCGCGCCTTGCCCCATAGGCTGCTGGCCATGGTGTTGAGTGTGGACGTATTTTTGACTTTGAACACCGCGCGGATTTGCAGGTGGTCTTGCAGGTTGTTTCCCACACCCGGCAGGTCTTTGACCACGGCCACGCCCTTGGCTTGCAGCAGTTCAGCAGGCCCCAGGCCCGAGAGTTGCAAAAGCTGGGGCGTGGCTACGGCGCCCGCGCTCAAAATCACTTCCCGGCGCGCCGTGGCCGTCACCATTTCGTGGCCGTTCCACACCTGCACGCCGGTGCAGCGCAGCGGCTCGGTGCCGGTGCCGCCTTCCAGAACGAGCTTGGACGCATGGGCGCTGGTCCATAGCTCAAAGTTGGGCCGGCCGTAGCAGGTGGGGCGCAAAAAGGCTTTGGCGGTGTTCCAACGCCAGCCGTTTTTTTGGTTGACTTCAAAGTAGCCCACGCCCTCGTTGTCGCCGGTGTTGAAGTCCTCGGTGGCGGGAATGCCTGCTTGTACGGCGGCTTGAGAAAAAGCCTCTAGCACGTCCCAGCGCAGGCGCTGTTTGTCCACGCGCCATTCGCCCCCGGCGTTGCGGTGGCGCAGCACCTGGCGGTAGGCGGTGCTGGCGTCTTGCAATAGCTCGGGCGCGGTGCCGCGCGCGCCGTGCAGGGTGCCGGCGCCCTTGTGGTGGTCTTCGTGCAGTTTGAAGTAGGGCAGGCTGCTTTTCCAGCTCCAGCTCTCGTCGCCGAGTAGTTGGGCCCAGCCGTCATAGTCGCGCGCCTGGCCGCGCATGTAAATCATGCCGTTGATGCTGCTGCAGCCGCCCAGCGTTTTGCCGCGCGGATAAATGAGGCTGCGGCCGTTCAGCCCTGCCTCGGCCTCGGTTTTGAATAGCCAGTCGGTGCGCGGGTTGCCAATGCAATACAGGTAGCCCACCGGAATATGGATCCAGTGGTAGTCGTCGCGCCGCCCGGCCTCAAGCAGCAGCACCCGCTTGGAGGCGTCGGCGCTCAGGCGGTTGGCGAGCAGGCAGCCGGCGGTGCCTGCGCCTACGATGATGTAGTCGAAAGTGGTGTCGCTCATAAGATCAGAAAAAACAGGGCGGCAAGGGCAGTGGGCAGCAAAGCACCGATGAAAAGGCCGCCCACCCCGATGGAATGGTTTTCAAAACCGCTGCGCAACAGCGCCGCGCCCGCAGGGTTGGGCGCGTTGGCGATAACGGTTAGGCCGCCACCGGCCACCGCACCGGCCACCAGCATGTACTTGGAGGCGTCCGACAGGCCCACGGTGAGAGAGCCCAAGTAGGTAAGTGCCGCGTTATCGGTAATGGCGGTGAGCGCCATTGCGCAGAAAAACAGCAGATTGGGCGCGAGGTCCGACACCAAGGGCTGCAGCCACCAGCGCTGCAAACCGCCGAGCACCACCAGCCCGCCTAGAAAAAAGCCGACCAGCAGCGCCTCCTTCAAAATGAGCGGGCTCTGAAAGCGCGCATAGGCCTGGGTAAAGCCCAGAAAAAGCAGGAACAGGCCCAGAAACAGGACCGGATGGTGCAATAAGGCCACCACGCCCGCCAGAAACAGCAGATGAACAGCGCTGACGATCCACGGAACGCTCGGCGCTTGCTGTGCTTGCGACGCGCGGGGCGGAGCCAGGTGCTTGCGCAAGAAAAACACCATACCTGTGGCGTTGACCAGCACGGTCAGCGCTGCCTTCCAGCCAAAGGTGCTGGCCATGAAGGCCGTGTCCCATTGCCACACGCCGGCCACCATGAGCACCGGCGGCGCGGCATAGGCGGTGAGCGTGCCACCGATGGAAACATTCACGAACAACACGCCCAGGGCTGCGTACTTCAGGCGATCAGGAACATCCTGGCGAAATATTTGCGGTCTAAGCATCAGCGCGGCCAGCGTCATGGCTGCCGGCTCTGTGATGAAGGAGCCCAACAAAGGCACCGCCGCCAGACCCAGCCACGCCAGCACCCATGCTGTGGGCAAAGGCAGTGCATGGGCCACGCTTTCCAAAGTTCGCCGCACTGCTTCCATCACTGGCTTCGACGCGGCCACCACCATCACCACAAACACAAAAAGCGGCTCGGTGTACTGGAGCGACTCCGCGTAACTGATCGCCGCCTGGCCCCCGGCGACCAAAGCCATCACGGCGATGAGCACAAAAGCCCAAAAGCCAAACACCACCTCCACCTCGCCGAGCAAATGCAGCAGCCCGGCGTGGCGCGGGTGGCGGTGCGCAAGCACCTCGAAATACTTGGCACCAAAGGTGTGCGCCAAAGCGATGCCGAACAAGGCTGCCCCAAGGCCCTGCATCAGCGGTGAATGAAGCATGTCAACAGGCACCACGTGCTATCTCCCCGCCCAAATGGGTTTGCGTTTTTCTTGGAAGGCGTTTTGGCCCTCGCGGGCGTCATCGGTCAGGGTGAACAGGGCGATTTGGCTCTCGGTGAAGGCCATGGATTCTTCAAATGCCATGGTCTCCATCTTTTTCATGGTGTACAAGCCCCGACGCACGGCAGCGGGGGACTTGTCGAGCATCCGCGCCAGCAACCAAGCCAGCTTGACGTCCACTTCCTCGTCCACGTAATTGACCAAGCCGAATTCCAGCGCCTGTGCGCTGCTGATGGGTTCGCCCGTGATGCACATTTCCACCAGCGTGCGCCGGGGAATCAGGTGCTGCAAGACGCTGAGTACCTGGGCCGGAAACACGCCCACTTTCACTTCGGGCAGGCCAAATACCGCTTGGCTGCTGGCCACGGCCATGTCGCACATGGCCAGCAAACCCATGCCCCCGGCCATGCAAGCGCCGTTGACGCGCGCAATCAGCGGCACGTAGCTGGCCTTGGCCACGCGCAGCAACTGCGCCAGGTGGCCGTGCGGCTCGGAATAGTCGGTGGTAAAGGCCTGCGCGTTTTGCAAGTCGGCCCCGGCGCAAAAGGCCTTGCTGCCCGCGCCGGTTACCACAATCGCGCGCACGCTGCGGTCGCTCTGCGCCTGCGCAATCGCCTGCGCCATGCCCGCAAGCACGCCGTGGCTCATGGCGTTGCGCCGCTCTTCGCGGGTAATGGTCAGCCACAGCACCGGGCCGCGCAGTTCCACCGCCAGCTCGGGGCTGGAGGCAAAGGCTAGGGGTTCAGACATGGCACTCTTTCAGCAAAAAACGGGTTTAACAACAGGGGCGGCAGCCTTCAAGAATGAAAGAACTTTCATGGTTGGCGGTGCTGCGCACCTTCATGAAAGTCCGTGCGCCAGCACCGGAAACAGCTTGGTCAGTCCGTCGGACATCACCTCCACCGCCAGCGCCGCCAAAATCAAGCCCATCAGCCGGGTCATCACGTTGATGCCGGTTTTGCCCAGCACGCGGGCAATCGGTTGGGCCAGCGAAAAACACAGGGCTGTGGCCAGCGCCACCACCACGCCGTAGCCCACCAGCGTGCCCATTTGCAGCACCGTCTTGGCTTTGTCGGCGTAAATCACCACCGTGGACATGGTGGCCGGGCCGGTGAGCAGCGGAATAGTAAGCGGCACCACGGCAATGCTGGCGCCCATGGCGGCTTTTTCCGCGCCGTCTTGCAGCTCATGCGTGCTGGTTTTGGCCTCGGCCGGCTGGGCGTTGAGCATATTGAGCGCGCTGGTCAGCAGCAACATCCCTCCGCCGACTTGAAAGCTGGCCAGCGAGATGCCAAAAAATTCCAGAATTTGCAGCCCCGCCAAGGCGCTGATGGCAATCACCACAAAGGCGCTGAAGGCCGACACGCGGATGGTGTTGCGCCGCTGCGCGGGCGAAAAATTTTGCGTGTAATGGATGAAAAACGGCACGATGGCCAGCGGGTTGACGATGGCCAGCAGGGTAACCAGTGGTTTGAGGTCCATGGAGCATCCAAGTCGGGCCTGCGGCCCCGGGTCGGGCATGGTACCTCAGCGCCTGCGGACCCTGCGCTGGCGCCTGCTCAAGGTCTGCACTGTGGTTTTTGCCGCTCAACGGTGCCGCGCAAACCCATCTTTGCCCATCGTGCGCAGGCGGTCCATGGGGGGCAGCTACAAGTTGAGATAGCGCTTGCGCCAAAAAAAGCCCATCAGAACCGCAGCGATCAGCAGCATTCCGCCCAGGGCCCACCAGAACCCGAACTGGAGCTGCAACAAAGGCATGACAGCGAAGTTCATGCCAAAAATGCCCGCCAGCAGGTTCAAGGGCAAAAACACCGCCGTCAAGGTGGTCAGCGTGCGCATGGTGTCGTTGGCGCGGTGGCTCTCAGCGCTGAAATGGATTTGTACCGCCATTTCTGCGTTTTGCTCCAGGCGGCGCACGTGGCGCACCACGCGCTCAATGTGCTCTAGAACGTCTCGGCTGCGCACTTGCAGCAACTCGCGTTCGCGTTGCTGGTCCGCAGCGGGCGGTTCGGGCCAGGTTTTCAGGGCCTCGATCCAATCTTGGATGCTGGAGCGCTGCTCCTCGCATACTTCGTCGAGCTGGTGCAAAGTCAGGCGCGCATCCAACAGCGACGACCAGTTATTAAAGCGCGAACGCGGATTGAGCAGCTGCGCTTGCCAATGGTCCAACTGGCGTGTGAGCTCGCGGCGCAGCGCCAGGTAGCCGTCGACCATGTGGTTGACCACACGCAGCATCAGGTCGGCGGGTCCTGTGGGCAGGTGGGCTCCGGCGGCGTGGGACTTGGCGTTAGGGCTTTGGGTGAGTTTGGCGGCGTAGCCTTCGCGTACTGCGCAATTGCTGGGGTGAACCGTCAACAGCACCCGGTCCATCAAAGCAAAGCCCACCGGGCTGGTGTCGATGCGCCGCAAGATCGGCGGACCGCCGCGTTTTCCAGCACGATTTGGCGCAGGTTCCGCCTGTGCGGAGTCACCGCCCAGATGCCCGGCCGCGAGCCGCCGGAACACCAGAATGTCGTACTCGGAGGTGTAATCGTAGTGCGACGGCAGTTGCGCATTGAGCAAGTCGCTCACGTGCAGGTCGAGCAACTTCAGGCCGCACAGCGCTTGCAAGGTGGTTTGCAGCGGCGCCAGGCAGGCCTCAAACTCGCTGCGCTCGCAGGCAATCCAGACAAAGCCCTGCGCGCCCAGGCCGCGCGCTTGCAAGCTTTGCAGCGAGTCGCTTTCTTGCACGCCCTCGCTTTGGATGTCAAAAATTCGCATCGATGGGGCTCCTTGGCGCGGCGCTTCGCCGGGCCGGGGGTGGGGTCAGGCCTGGAGCGCGCGCGCGGCGTCTAGCGCGAAATAGGTCAGCACGCCGTCGGCGCCCGCACGCTTGAAGGCCAGCAGGCTCTCCAGCATCACCGCGTCGTGGTCCAGCCAGCCGTTCTGCGCAGCCGCTTTGAGCATGGCGTATTCCCCCGACACCTGGTAGGAGAAGGTGGGCACCTTGAACTCGTCCTTCACCCGGCGCACCACGTCCAGGTAGGGCATGCCGGGCTTGACCATTACCATGTCAGCGCCTTCGGCAATGTCCATGGCCACTTCGCGCAGCGCCTCGTCGGTGTTGGCCGGGTCCATTTGGTACACCTTTTTGTTGCCCTTGCCCAGGTTGCCAGCCGAGCCCACCGCGTCGCGAAACGGCCCGTAGAAAGCGCTGGCGTACTTGGCGCTGTAGGCCATGATGCGGGTGTGAATCAGCTGTTCGGCCTCCAGCGCCTGGCGAATGGCGCCAATGCGCCCGTCCATCATGTCGCTGGGCGCGACGATGTCCACCCCGGCCCGCGCCTGTGTGAGCGCCTGCTGCACCAAGATGGCGGTGGTTTCATCGTTCAAGATATAGCCCTCGTTACCGGGCCGGGTGTCGGGCAGGCCGTCCTGGCCGTGGGTGGTGAAGGGGTCCAGCGCCACGTCGGTCATCACACCAAGCTGGGGAAATTCTTTTTTCAGCGCGCGCACGGTGCGCGGAATCAAGCCCTCGGGGTTGAGCGCTTCTGCGCCGTCGTAGGTTTTGAGCGAGAGATCAATCACTGGAAACAGCGCCATCACCGGGATTTCTAGCTTCGCGCAGGCTTCGGCCACGGGCAGCAGCAAGTCCAGGCTCAGGCGCTCCACGCCAGGCATGGAGGCAATGGGTACGCGCTGGCCCTGGCCTTCGACCACGAACACCGGGTAAATCAGGTCGTGCGCGGTGAGCGCGTTCTCGCGCACCAGGTTGCGGGTGAAAGTGTCGCGCCGCAAGCGGCGGGGACGGCCAAGGGGGAAGGGTGCGGGTGTAAACATAATGAAAATTGTGCCTGAAGTCGCCGTGGCCCCTGCTAAGCGATCGAGAGCTTCTCTCATGGGGGTGCCTCAACGCCCGCGCTCATCGCTGGTTGCCTCAAGGCACGACCAACCGTTTTACACGAAAAAAATAATATATTTGTATAAAGTTTGTTTTGCATGTTTTTATGAAATTTCTGCTATGCTTTCATTCGGATGCTTCGGTGTCCCCCGCTTTTCCTCCCTGAGCGGGGCCTTGCTGTATGACAGCGTCTAGGCTTAACACCCCGGCCCGCGTGCTGGGGTTTTTTTTGGCTGAAAAATCGGTTTGATGCGCACCACCCCCTAGGACTACACTTTGCACATGCTCTGGGTTAAATCGTTTCACATCATCTTTGTGGCCAGCTGGTTCGCCGGTTTGTTTTACCTTCCGCGTATCTACGTCAACCTGGCAATGGTGGAGCCCAACTCTCTGGCAGAGCGCCATCGCTTGCTGCTAATGGCTCGCAAATTGCTGCGCTTCACAACGGTATTGGCCGTGCCAGCGCTGGGCTTGGGTGTGACGCTTTTGTTGGTGTACGGGATCGGCCAAGGGCCAGGAAACGGCTGGATGCACGCCAAGCTCGGCGTAGTGGGCCTGACGCTCATCTACCACCACTACTGCGGACGCCTACTGCGCCAATTTGAAGCTGGCACGGTTCGCCGCAGTCACGTGTGGTTTCGCTGGTTCAATGAAGCCCCCGTGCTCATGCTCGTGGCCAGCGTCTCGCTGGTCGTTATCAAGCCCTTTTAGCCCCACGCGGTTGTGCGCAAGTCAGCTGCCTGGCCGCTTACTGTGATGTACATCGCGCTGGTGGTGTACGCCAGCCTCTACCCGTTTACCCATTGGCGGGATCAAGGCCTGCCCCCTTGGGTTTTCCTGGGTGCGCCCCTGCCAGGGTATTGGTCCGGGTTTGACGTCACCATCAACGTGCTTGGTTATGTGCCTTTGGGTGGTTTACTGGTGCTCTTGGCCTTGCGAAGCGGCAATTCGGGCGTTCCGGTGTGGGGCGCAATGCTGTGGGCGAGCTTGCTTTCACTCGCCATGGAGGGGTTGCAAAGCTATTTGCCGCAGCGCGTTGCCTCACGGGAGGACTGGATGCTCAACACTGCAGGTGCCGCCCTCGGCGGGCTGCTTGCCTTAGCGCTTGAGCGGGCCGGGGCCTTGCGAAGGTGGGATCTTTGGCAGCAACGCTGGTTGGTTCCGCCCGCGCGGGGCGTATCCGTGTTGCTTATCAGTTGGCCGGCTGCTCTGCTGTTTCCAACGGCAGTTCCCTTCGGCTTGGGCCAGGTCGCAGGCCCGCTGCGAGAAGTCCTGGAGGGTGTGTTGTTCCCCCTGCCCCATTGGATTGCAGATGCCTTGGCTGGGGGCGCGGCAGTTGCGACTTTGCGCCCGGTCTCTGGGTCTTTGTGCGTCGCCTTGGGCCTCTTGGTTCCGTGTTTGCTGAGTTTTTGCGTCGTTCGTTCCACGAGGCCGCGGCTGGTAGCGGTGCTGGCCGTTGTGGTGGTGGGGTTTGCGGCCAGCGGTCTGTCGGCGGCGTTGAGCTGGGGGCCACCACAGGTTTGGGCGTGGCTGGACCCGTCGGTTGCCATGGGCGCCTTGTGGGCGCTGGCGGCAGCGATCGTGCTGGCCTGCACAGGGCTGTCTTGGCGGCTGAGCGCCTTTCTTGCACTGCTGGCCTTGGTCCTGCAAGTGGCCTTGATTCTGCAGGCGCCCAGCAGCCCCTACTTTGCCCAAACTTTGCATGCCTGGGAACAGGGGCGGTTCATCCGCTTCAATGGGATCGCGCAATGGTTAGGTTGGGCCTGGCCATACGGTGCCATGGGCGTCGCACTGGCAAACGTCCTGAGGCGGGGCAAGCACACCTAAAATCACACCATGCCTGACCCAAATTTTCCAAGCGATCAAGACCAGCCGTACTATGAACGGCACATTTTCTTCTGCCTCAATGAGCGCAAAAGCGGGGATGACTGCTGCATCCACCACCAGGCGCAGGCTGGCTTTGACCGCTGCAAGCAATTGATTCGTGAAGCCCAACTCGCAGGACCAGGCCAGGTGCGGGTGAACAAAGCGGGTTGCTTGGACCGCTGCGCGGCAGGGCCCGTGGCGGTTGTTTATCCGGAGGGCGTGTGGTACACCTATGTGGACGCCTCCGACATAGAAGACATCGTCAATGAGCACCTGATTGGTGGCAAGGTGGTGCAACGTTTGCTGGTACCGCCCCACCTAGGCCGCTAGGCTCCTATGAATTCACGCAGCACCAGGGCGATGATCCAAGGGCCGTCAGGTATGTTGGAGCTGTTGCTCGACATGCCTGAGCTGCCAGCCGGTGAGTCCGTGCGCGGCGTCGCAGTGATCACCCATCCTCACCCCTTGCATGGGGGATCGATGGACAACAAGGTGGTGCAAACACTTGCGCGCGCCTATGTTCAAACGGGCTGGCAGGCTGTGCGCTTTAATTTCCGGGGGGTGGGCGCAAGCGAGGGTCAGTACGACGACGGTCGGGGCGAGCTGCAGGACGCGCTGGCCGTAGTGGACCACTGCGCCCCATCGGACGGCATGCCAGTCCCGCTGGCGCTTGCGGGATTTTCTTTCGGCGCGTTTGTCGCCAGCCAAGCCGCAGAGCAACTTGCCAGTCAGCGCCCTGTTTCAAATTTGGTGTTGGTGGGAACTGCGGTGGCACGGTTTGCCGTGGCGCCCATCGCCGCCGATTTGCGCCCGCGCACGTTGGTGGTCCACGGGGAGCAGGACGAGACGGTTCTCCTGGCGGACGTGATGGACTGGGCGCGGCCCCAAACGCTGCCCGTCACCGTAATTCCCGGGGTAGAACACTTCTTTCACGGACAATTGCCACTGTTGCGCGGCTTAGTCGCGCGCCATTTGCAAGCCCTGTAAGGATATAGGCGGCTTTTTGCAGTGGCGCACCAGCCCCGGTTCTTGGACTTCACTTGTGCCGCGTGCAATTTGACTCAACTGCCTTCTTTACCCCTTGCTTTGGCAATCCCCGCTTCCATTTTCCTATGCGCATACTTCTAACTGGCTGGCTCACCGTCTTTTGTTTAGCCGCTGCGGCCCAAACACCTTTGCCCCCTGAAATCGCCGCGCGCTCTTATCTGCTGCTCGACGTGACTGCCCATCAGGTGCTGGTCGCCAAAGACATCGACGCTTCCATGGAGCCCGCCTCCTTGACTAAGCTGATGTCGGCTTACTTGGTCTTCGATGCACTGAAATCCAAAAAAATCAGCCTGACCCAGACGCTGCCGGTAAGCGAGCGAGC